>DATEMW010000197.1:0-4131 GCA_035275385.1 Candidatus Methylomirabilota bacterium
TTCCTCTACGCGACGACCGAGCCGTACGGTCTCGGGTGGAAGGCCGGCGAGGACGATCTGCTGGTCGTGTCCGTCGGGACCGGCGAGCTCCGGCAGCAGGACGCCGTGCTCGAGCCCGGCCGGATGAGCCTCTGGTACAACGTGCAAGAGATCCCGCGCGCGCTCATCTATGCCGCGGGCCGGGAGCAGGATCTGCTCTGTCGCACGTTCGGGCGCTGTCGGCTGGGCGAGCCCATCGACCTCGAGCTCGGCGACCTTCGCGCGAGCAGGACGGCGGTGGAGCCCAAGCTCTTCACGTACTTTCGCATCAACGCGAGCCTCACGCGCGCCGGGCTCGCCGAGCTCCGCTGCTCCACGGTCGATCCCGACCACGTCAATCGCCTGGACGGGGCACAGTTCGTGGATGAGCTCAGTCAGGTCGGACGCGCGCTGGCCGAGCGCACGCTGACCGACGAGCTTCTCAAACAGATCGCGCCGTGAGGCGGGCCATGCCGACCAGCAACGCCGCCACCGAGCTCGTGTTCTCCTACGGCACCCTGCAGCTCGAGTCGGTACAGCTCGCGACGTTCGGGCGAACGCTCGCGGGGACCGCCGACGAGCTGCCGGGGTTCGCGCAGTCGATGGTGAAGATCGACGATCCCGAAGTGGTCGCGATGAGCGGCAAGACCCATCACCCGATCGTCGCCTTCACCGGCCGCGACGCCGACACCGTCGCCGGGACGGTCTTTCGGATCACGCCCGAGGAGCTCCAGAACGCGGACACGTACGAGGTCGCCGCGTACAAGCGGATCGCCGTGATGCTCCGGTCCGGCGCCCGCGCGTGGGTCTACGTCGACGCGCGTTACGCTCCGCCGAGCTGAGCCCGAGTGCGACTCGATCTGTCGGATCACGGCGCCATTGGCCTCGGAAAGATTCGCAGCGGCGTGTGGACCGCATACCTCGCGTCCCCGGCTCGCCGGCGGGAGGCCCTCGCGCCCGCCAGCGAGCCGGGCGATAATCAGCCGACGAGGCACCCAATGACTCAGCTCCCGAAACGCCAGCTCGGACGCACCGGTCTTTCCGTCAGCATGCTCGGCTATGGCGCGATGGAGATCCGCGGAGCGCCGCGCGGTCGCGACGTCACCGATCGGCAGGCCGAGACGATCCTGCACGCGGTGCTCGACGCCGGCATCAATTACATCGACACCTCGATCGACTACGGGGTGAGCGAGGAGCGCATCGGCCGCTACATCGCCGATCGCCGCTCCGAGTATTACCTGGCCAGCAAGTGCGGCTGCCTGGTGGGCGCGGCGCCGGCGCCGCGCGGCCAGACGAGTCCCCACGTCTTCACTCGTGACAACATCCTCAAAGGAGTGGAGCAGAGCCTCGAGCGCATGCGCACGGACCATCTCGACGTACTCCAGTTCCACATCTCGCCGTCGCGCGCGACCCTCGAGAAGGACGGTGCGCTCCACGCGGTGATGGAGCTCAAGCGCGCCGGCGCGACGCGCTTCATCGGCATGTCCGGCACCTTGCCGAACATCGTCGATCACATCGCCATGGGCGTGTTCGACGTGTTCCAGATCCCCTACTCCGCAGTGGAGCGGGAGCACGAGGCGATCATCGCCGCGGCGGCGCGGGCCGGTGCCGGCATTGTCGTGCGCGGCGGCGCCGCCAAGGGCGCCCCCACCGAGGGCAAGCACGAGGGCGTGCAGTGGGCCCGGTGGCAGAAAGTAGAGCTCGGTGACCTCCTCGGCGACATGACGCCGATGGAGTTCATCCTGCGCTTCACCTTCACGCACCCGGATCTGCACACGAACATCGTGGGCACGATCGATCCGCAGCATCTCCGCCACAACGTCGAGGTGCTGGGTCGGGGTCCGCTCCCGGCGGACGTCTACACCGAAGCCAAGCGGCGCCTGGACGCCGCCGGCTCCTCGCCGCGACCGGCGTAGCCACCGCGACGCCGAGGCTCCCGCGGCGCTTCGTTTGCGGACCGTTGCGCCGTCGCATATCGTGGCTCGTCGTGGGATGGTCCGGTATCGATCGCGACCTCGAGGAGGAGCCCCATGCCTGATCTCTATGGATTCACCGTGAAGACGATCGACGGCGCCGAGCAGCGGCTCGCCGACTATCGCGGTAAGACTCTGCTCATCGTGAACGTGGCCTCGGAATGCGGGCTCACGCCGCAGTACGAGGGGCTGCAGAAGCTCCACGCCGAGCTCGCGCCGAAGGGCTTCGCGGTGCTCGGCTTTCCGTGCAATCAGTTCGGCGGCCAGGAGCCCGGCAGCAACGCCGACGTGAAGAAGTTCTGCACGACGAGCTACGGCGTCTCCTTCCCGCTGTTCTCGAAGATCGAGGTCAACGGCCAGGGGCGGGCGCCGCTCTACACCTGGCTCACGAGCCAGTCGACCAGGCCGGACGGCCCGGGCGACATCAAGTGGAACTTCGCGAAGTTCGTGGTCGATCGCACCGGCGCGGTCGTCGCGCGATTCGATCCCTCGACGACTCCGACCGCGCCCGAGGTGCGCGCGGCCATCCAGAAGGCGCTCGACTCGTAACCACGAAGCTCACACGCTAGGCTGAGCCGGCGGCGCCTCACAGAACAAATCGTCGCCGACCGGATGCGCCGACAGATCTTTGATGGTGGGCGAGGTGCCGCACAACGGGCAGTTCGGATCGCGGCGCAGGCGCACCTCACGGAAGCGCATGCCGAGCGCGTCGTAGGTCAAGAGCCGCCCGATCAAGGGCTCGCCGAGACCGAGCAGCAGCTTGACCGCCTCGGTCGCCTGGATCACGCCGACGATGCCGGGCAGCACGCCGAGCACGCCCGCCTCCGCGCACGAGGGCACGAGGCCGGCCGGCGGCGGCGTCGGATAGAGGCACCGGTAACACGGGCCCTGGTTCGGGGCGAACACCGACGCCATGCCCTCGAACTGGAAGATCGAGCCGTGGACGTGCGGCTTGCCGGCAAGGAAGCAGGCGTCGTTGACCAGGTAGCGGGTGCCGAAGTTGTCGGAGCCGTCGATCACGACGTCGTAGTCGGCGATGAGGTCCATCGCGTTGTCGACATCGAGACGCGTGGGCAGCGCGATCACGTTGACGTCCGGATTGAGCGCCTTGAGCGTTCGCGCGCCGGATTCGACCTTCGGCTTGCCGACGTCCGCGGTGGTGTGGAGCACCTGCCGCTGCAAGTTGGTGATGTCGACGACGTCGGCGTCCATCAGGCCGATGGTGCCGACACCCGCGGCGGCCAGATAGAGGGCGGTGGGCGACCCGAGTCCGCCGGCGCCGATCAACAAGACCTTCGAGCGCAGGAGCTTGCGCTGCCCCTTCTCGCCGACCTGACTCAGCAGGAAATGCCGGCTGTAGCGCTGGATCTGATCGGTCCCGAGGGGAAGATCCTTCACGACCGGCAACCCGGACTGGACCCACTTCTGATAGCCGCCCTGGAGATTCACGACATTCGCGTAGCCGAGATCCTTGAGCGCCTTGGCGGCCAGCATCGAGCGCAACCCGGTCTGACAGTAGAGAACGATCGGCGTCTCGGTGTCGCCGACCACGCTGCCTACCCGGAATTCGAGGAAGCCTCGGCTGACGTTCGTGGCCGGCTCGATGTAGCCGTCGCGATACTCGTCCGGATCGCGCACGTCGATGAGCACAGTCTGGCCGCCGGCCGCGAGCCGCCGCTGCACGTCGAGAGGCCCCTCCTCGGGCACCACCGCTCTGGCCTCGGCCAGCATCGTTTTGAGCGTCGTCGCCATCGTCCTCGTCTCCTTCGTCTCGCCTAGCCGCGTCCGACAGGCGGTCGTCTCCTCGCCTGCTTCCTGTTAGATGCGGGATGGATGCATAGGGACGCTGGCGTGCCGGCGACGCCGGCGGAGAGGACGGAGGGGCGAACGCCGGCCGCCGTCAGCGCTCGACGTAGAAGAGCAGGAGCAGCCCCATCGCCCCGATGAGCCCGGGCCAGCCCCAGCGGATCAGCGTCTCGCCGCGGACGGTGCGGCGGGCCCAGAAGATCAGGGCGCCGGCGGCGATCGCGGTGAGACCCATCGCCGCGTGCTGCAGATAGATCTCGTCGACGTGAAAGCGGCCGTCGTGGAAGTGCACGAACAGCGAGGCGCCGGCGAGGATCGCCAGGGTCGGGACGAT
>DATEMW010000198.1:0-10209 GCA_035275385.1 Candidatus Methylomirabilota bacterium
CCACCTCGTCGGAAAACGTCGTGTGCGCGAAATAGCCGAGCAGCCGGAATCGCTCGAGCAGCTGGCGCAGCGTGGCGCCGGGCGTGCGCATGATGTTCGATATCAGCGCGAGCTTGTAGCCGGCGCCCTTCAAGGTCTCGAGCGCGGCGAGCGCGCCGTCGTCGACGGCCGGAGGCAACAACAGGATCGGCCGCGCGTACGCGTCGACCAGCGCGGTCATCAGCGCCGGCGGCACACGGCGCGGCAGCGCCGGATCGACCGCGGCCAGGATCGTGCGGACATGATCCTCGACTGGAACGTCACGATGCGTGGCCCAGATGCGGCCCAGATGCGACGCGGACTGGTCATACGCGCGATCGAGCGCCGAAGGCGACGGCGCCAGGGCGGCGGCGCCCAGCAGCGTGTGGAAGTCGGTCATGCGGCGCTTCTTGTACCGGTCGTCGCTCGCCGGCCCGTCGAAGAGCAGCGTGCCCCAGAGATCGATCGTGATCGCTTCGATCTTCACGGGGTCACCGCTTGAAGTTCGGCGGTCGCTTCTCGAGGTAGGCGTTCGCGCCCTCGCGCGGCTCGTCGGTCGCGTACGCGGTGGCGAACGCGTTGATGCCGTAGCGCACCGCGGTCGTGAGGTCGGTCTCGCGCCAGCGGACGATCAGCTCCTTCTGGAGCCTGATCGCCTCGGGTCCGGCCGCCACGATTTGCGCGACGAGCTCGTCGACGGCGGCGCGCAGCCGATCATCTGGCACGACCCGGTTCACGAGGCCCCACTCGAGCGCCTGGGCGGCGCCGACCGCCGCGCCGGTCAGCAGCATCTCGGCGGCGCGCCCCGGTCCGATCATCGGCGCCAGCAGCGCCGCCTGGATCACGGAGGGTACGCCGACGCGCACCTCGGGCAGGCCGAACGTGGCGCTCGCCGCCGACACCCGCAGATCGCACGCCAGCGCCAGCTCGAAGCCGGCGCCGAGGCACGGCCCATTCACCGCGGCGATCACGGGAAACGGCGCCTGGTGGACGGCGGCGATCGCGTCGTGCAGCGTGGTGATGAGCTCGCGCGCCCGGGCAGTGTCGAGCTCGCGCAGCACGCGCACGTCCATGCCGGCCGTGAACGCCCGCCCGTTGCCGACGATGACGGCCACGCGCGTCGCGCGGTCCGCCGCCAGCTCGGCAAACGTGTCCCGCACGGCGCGGATCAGGGTGGGCTCGAAGAGATTCAGCGGCGGACGATCGAGCGTGCACCAGACCGCGGCGCCCACCCGCTCGAGTGTGAGTGGCGCCGCCACTAGTACCGGCGCATCGACGGATCGACGGTCCGGGCCCAGTAGTCGAGCCCGCCGCGGAGATTCTTCACGTTCTTGAAGCCGCGCTGCCGCAGGTAGTCGGCGACGGCCGCGCTGCGTACGCCCTGGTGGCAGTAGACGACGATCTCGTCGTCGGCGTTGAGCTCGTCGACGCGCAGCTCGATCTCCTCGATCGGGATGTGCACCGCGTTCTCGAGCCGGCAGAGGCGCGTTTCCCAGTCCTGGCGGACGTCAAGCAAGAGCGGCCGATCGGTGCCGGCCAGACGCGTTTTGAGGTCTTGCGGGCTGATCTCGTCCATCGCGGTAACTCCGTTAGCGGGGCGCCGGACGGCCGACGAGGAAATCCACGAGCCAGCCGTTCACCGCCTCGACGTGCTCGAGCTGCGGGAAATGGCCGCACGCGTCGACCCAGCGCACCACCGCGTGCCGGAGCACGCCGGCGACCTCGGCGCAGTGTTCGGCGGGCACCACGCGATCCTGACGGCCGTGGATCAGCATCACCGGAAGCTGCAGGGTCGTCAGCGCCCGTCGATAGTCGTCGGCGTGCGTTTCGAAGTCCACGCGGACGTCGCGCAAGGTCGCCAGGTAGGCCGCGCGCGCGACACCGTCCGTGCGGGTCGCGTAGCTGTAGTCGACGAAGTAATCCACCTCGCGCCGATCCGGCGTGTGGAAGCAGCGCGCGAGCGCAGCCTTGTAGAGCCGCGCGTTGCCGCCGAGTGAGAGGAGCTCACCCAGACCGCGCACCGAGACGAGCCGGTAGATCCACGAGGGGCGATAGCTGCAGCCGGGCACGATGGCGCCGACGAGCGCCAGACGCTCGACGCGCGAGGGATGCATCAGCGCGAGCGTGATCGCGGCAGCGCCGCCGAGCGAATGGCCGACGAACGACGCCTGCGCGAGCCCGAGCCCATCCATGAATCCACGCAGCGCGTTCGCGAAGTATCCCAGGCGGTAGCGCGTGGGCGGCTTGGCGGAGTCGCCGAAGCCCGGAAGGTCGACGGAGAACACGGTCGCGCGTCGTGCGAGCGGATACACGTTATGCCGCCACGACTCGGCGAATCCGCCCAGGCCGTGCACGAAGATGACGGCGGGGCCACGACCTTCGACGACATAGTGCAAGCGGAGCCCGTCGACTTCGCCTCCGCGCAGCTGCAGTTCCGGCATGGGGCTCTGATTCTACCAGACCAACCTGGGCCTCAGGTGAACAGGTCGAGGGGTGTTGATTCCGCCGGAGTCGGCTGGCCGAGGAGCCGCTTCATCATGAGGGCGTTCTTCACCGGGTAGTCGCGGTTGTTGTTGTTGAACGAGATGAACACGTCGTCGGTTTCGCCGCTGACCGCATCGATTTCCGGTAATAGCGCCCGCAGCTCGCCCTCGCTGTAGAGGTAGTCGTATTTCTCCCGAACCGACGGCTCCTCGCCCCGGAGCTGGCGCAGCCACCCGTCGGCGTTGCGCCCGTGGAGGCGGAATACGGACGTCCGCGCGGTCGTTGTCGTCACGCGCGGGATGGCCGCGCCGCCCGCCGGCGCGTCGACGATCACGTGAGCCAGACCCGCATCGTGAAGGACCCGCAGGGTTTCGTCCACGTGGTCGGGCAGCCACGAGCGATGACGGAACTCGACGGCGATCGTGAAGCCCGGCAGCCGCGCCGCGAGTGAAGCGAGATAGTCGAGCCGCTCGGCGTCGAAGTGAACCCACGGCGCGAACTGGAAGAGCACGTAGCCCAGCTTGCCGGCCTCGGCGATCGGCCGCACGGCCGTCCGAAACAACGCGAAGGCGCGGTCGAAGGCCTCGGGCGAGAAGCTCGACGCGTCGATCTCGCCGCGCCGCGTCTTGCGCGGCGCGCGGGGCAAGAGCGCGGTCAGATCCGCCGGAACGGTCTCGGCGCGGGGATGATGGCCCGTCATCAGCGAGTAGGCCTTCACGTGGAAGACGAAGCCCGGCGGCGTCCGCTCGACCCAGCGCTGCGTGTTGCGGATGTCCGGAATCGCGTAGTACGAGCTGTTGACCTCGACGACGTCGAAGAAGCTCGCGTAGTGGCGCAGCCGCGCCTCCGCGGACATCGACTTGCGCGGATAGAACGCGCCGGATTCGATGAGCGCCGGATCGGCCCATGCGCAGATCCCGACGCGGATACGACTGCTCACACCCCCGGTGGCCCCCTAGACGATCTTCTCGTAGATGCCGGGCGGGATCACGCGATAGACGTGGATGGGCTGCGACACGTTCTTGAACGTCCGCTCGCCGAGGCTCTCGAGCACAAAGTGCGCGCGGATCCGCTCGGCGGTCGTGGGGCCGACGACGATCTCGCCGCCTTGCGCCGAGCCGGCAAAGCGCGCGGCCACGTTCGTGGTGGGCCCGGTCGCGGTGAACGTCCAGCGCTGACCGGCCCCGGTGCCGAGCTTGGTCGCGCCCACCAGCGCCTCGCCGGTATTGATTCCCATGTGGAGCTGGATCGCCGGAAAGATCCCGCCGTACTCCTCGTTCAACGTCGACGTCCGCTGGTGGATGGCGAAGGCGGCCCGCGTCGCGTTCAGCGCGTGGTCCGTCGAGCTGCGCTCGGATTGGAAGATGACCATCAGCCCGTCGCCGGCGGTCTCGTTCACATCGCCGTGGTGGCTCTGGATGATCTCGAGAAAGCTCGAGAAATACGTCTGCACGAGCTGATTGAGGCGACGCGCGTCGAGCTGTTCGGAGAGCTTCGTGTAGCCCGCGATGTCCAGGAAGACGACCGAGACCTCGACCGTGCGCTTCTCGAGCTCGGTCGCGTTCGGGTTCTGCTCGAGGAGCTTCTTGACGGCGTCGGGCACGAACTTCGACAGCTCGCCCTTGAGCTGCTCGAGGAGCGCCAGCCGCTGCCGCGACTCCTGGAGGTTCTGGAGGGCCGTCTCGAGCTCCTTGTTCTTGGTCTCGAGCTCGGTGTGCGCCTGGGCGAGCCGCGACGTCATGTCGTTGAAGGCGCCGCCGAGCTCGCCGATCTCGTCGCGGGCCGTGTCGGGGGCGCGCGCGCCGAAGTCGCCGTCGCCGATGCGCCGGGCCACCGCCGACAGGGCCGAGATCGGCCGGACGACCACCGAGCTCATCGCCACCGTCAGGACGGCCGCGGCGGCCAGGATCGTCAGCGCCGCGATCATGATCTGCCGGTTGCGGTGGCGCCGGACCTCGCCGAAGACCGGCTCCATCGAGGTCGCCACCCGCACGACGGCGCGGACCTTGTGATCGCTGCCGTGACACCCCTGACACTTTTCCTGATTCAGGATCGGGTAGTGCAAGGTGAAGTGCGAGACGCCGCTCTCGGTTTCCAGCGATTCCTGGGTCGCCTGCGTCTCGAGCGCCCGGGTGAAGAGCGGGCCGGACATGGTGGCGCTCGGCGCGCGCTCCATCTTCCTGATGTTCTGCATGACTTCGTCCGAAAGGCCGGCGGTCCGCATGACCTCCCGGGCGGTCGCCATGTCGGTGAACGCCTCGACCCCGTTGCGGCGGTAGATCATCAGCGACTCGAGCGGGGTCGTGTCGCCGACGGGTCTGGCCCGGAGCTCACGCAGCTCCTGGATGAGGCTCCGCGTGACGTCCGGCCGCTCCTGCAGCATCGCGGCCTCGATGCTCGCCACCAGGGTCTGGGTGAGGCGCCGGACGGCCTGCTTGTTCTGCTCCACCAGGGCCGCCGACTCGCGCTGGATGGTCACGACGGTCGAGATACCGAACCCGACGATCAGAACGGCCACGATCAGCAGGGTGATCTTGAGGGCCAGCCGAGAGCGGAACATCATGCGTGCCGGCATTATAGGCCTGGTGTAGACTCCGGATCGATGACCCCGCCGCGCGACAGCTTCGAGGAGTTCGAGGCGACCAGCCTCTTCTGCCCTCGCTGTCGCCGCGCGACCGAAGCCCGCAAGAAGCTCCTGCTCGTCCTACCCTCGGGCAGCAAGTACGACTACGTCTGCGCCGAGTGCGGGACCGCCGTCGGCGGCAAGACCGACAACGACCCGACCGAGTTTCATCGCACGATCCCGCCGCCCCGGCCGCTGTCGCCCCGTCGCCGCTGAGCCGCCGCTTCTCCGATAACTCCGCGCCGTATCTGGTGTTCCCCTGTGGCAGACCGCCCCTGCCCGTTGTACTTATCCGGAACGAACCAACATCCTGTTGCGTAGTCCATCGGCCTATGCAATACTGCCTTCACTTCAGTCTTCACCTCCCGTAGTCACAGTCGAATCAAGGCAGTCACGGTCGGATCGCATAGGTCGCGTTATCGGCGTTGTCGTCGTTATCGGGGTAACGAGTCGGCGTTTAGAACAGTAAGGAGGGGCTGCATGCGCAGACTTAACAGAGTGCTCGCGAGCTTGACGTTGGTAGGCGCGATCGCCCTTGGTGGAGTCGTGCTGACGCGCCAGGTCCTGGCTGTCGCGAACGAGGCGAACTCGGAGCGGCTGAATCGGGCGGTCCTCGCGTACATCGGTGAGAGGAATCCGAACGCACCCATCAAGGCATTCCAGCACTTTCCGGAAGTGCTGTTCGCCGAGAGCGAGCGCACGCAGATCGATCACTGCCTGGCGCTGGCGCAGGCGGAGGTCGAGTCGGAGTTCAAGCACGACGCCGTCGGTAGTGCGGGTGAGGTGGGACTGTTCCAGACGCTGCCGTCCACCGCGGCCCTGTTCGAGTCGAAAGTCGGCCCCTTCAAGCGTCCGAATCTCAAGGGACAGCGCGACCTCGGCGACCTCGCGATCCCCACGGTCAGCACGAAGTTCGCGATGGCCTATCTGCGCGACATCATGACCCGTCGGGCTAACATCAAGGACGCCCTGACCGAGTACAACGGCGGCCCCGCTGGGCGTCACCCCGCCTACTACCGGATGGTCATGGGAACCTACGTCGAAGTGCTCGAGCGGACCGACCTGAAGTGCCGCTATCAGCCGGCGCCCAAGCGCCCGCCGGTGATGGCGCTGCTCGATCGCGTCTAGGCTCTAGGACCGGGCTCTGCGCGGGCGCTGACTTCCGAAAAGAAGAAGCGCCCGCGCGCTCGCGCCAGCACGTCGGCCTTCCCGAGCTCTTCGATCACGCCCTCGACGTCCACGTAGCGGTCGTGATCGTGCCGGGCGGCCAGACGGCCGCGTCCGAGGAGCGGCGTCTCGAGCGGCACGGGCTTCACGAACCGCACGGTGATCTCGCCGGTCACCGAGAGCCGGCCGGTCGCCCGAAACGCGGCACCCGCCAGGATCTCGTCGAGATAGGTGGTCACGATCCCGCCATGCGCCGCGCCCCGCGGGCCCATGAAGCGCCGGGGCACGAAGACCGGCGTCAGCACGCCGTCCTCGGTCTTGAAACACCGCACCCGCAGGCCGATCGGATGCTCGGGGCCGCAGCCGAAGCAGTCGGCGAAGAGATCGCCCGTCTTCGTCGTGAGGAACTGCTCCTCGAGCGCCGCGAAGCGGTCGCCGAACAGCTCGGGCAACGCGAGCGTCGTCACAGCGCGTCGATCCCGCGGGCGAGCGCGAAGTCTTTTACCGTTAGCCCGCCGTCGGAGTGGGTCCACACCGACACCGTGACCTCGTTGTAGTGGATCGTCATGTCGGGATGGTGATTCGCGCGCTCGGCAAGCGCGGCGACCCAGTTCACGAAGACCATCGCGGCGTTGAAATCCGGAAACCGATAGGTGCGCTCGATCGCGTTGCCGGCGCGCTTCCATCCCGGCGTCTGGGCGAGCCCGGCCGTCACCTGCGCCTCGGTGAGCGGGCTCACCGTGTCACCCAGCGCCGCACGCGCGGCGCCCAGTCGTCCAGGCTTCGCGTCGGCTTGCCGAGCACCTTCGCCTGATCGTCCCAGCGACGTAGCGCGAGCGCGTCCTGCGCCCAGCGATGCCCCGCGAACCGCGCCACCTCGCTCGGCGCCATGACGCCGCCCTGTAGCTCCAACGTGTGGCGGGATGCGGGCGAGAGCCGGCCGAAGTACTCCGGCTCGGTCGCGCAGAGATAGCGCTTGGCGTCGGCGTGCATCCGCACGCACCAGGCCAGCCGCTCGGGTACCCACGGCGCGAGCAGGTCGGCGCCGAGCTCGTGGTGGCCGCGGGCGCGCGGGCCGACCCGCGTCGACTCGAGCGTGTCGGCGACGAGGGATTGTTCGATCGCGTAGCGACCGACGTCGTGCAGCAGGCAGGCCAGCTGAAGCTCCTCGTCCGCCGCGCTGTCGCGCGCGAGCTCCGCGCACTGGAGCGCGTGCTCGAGCTCCGAGACGACCTCACCGCCGTATCGGCGGGCCCCGGCGCGCGCCAACGCGTCGAGGAGCCGGTCGGCCAGCGCGGTCATATCTTCGCGAACTTCTGCAGCGACCGGACCTCGCGCGGGGGCTTCAGGTCGCGGCCCATCGCGGTCCAGGACACCTCGGCCACGTAGAGGTCGCCACGCGAGTCGACGACGCATCCGTGCGGGGCGATGAATTCGCCCGGCTTCTCGCCGGCGAACCGCCCGCCGATCCGGCCGACCAGCTCCCCCTTCAGGGTCACGATCGATACGCGGGCACCCACGTTGGGCACCTCGGCGCTGATCGGCAGCGCCGCCGGTAGCTCGCCGACGTAGAGCAGGCCGCCGTTGCGACGGTCGGAGAAGAGCCCGCATGGGCGATAGAGGTTCTGGAGCTGGGTCAGGTACTTGCCCTTCTCGTCGAAGATCTGGACCCGGTGATTCTCGCGGTCCGCGACGTACACGCGTCCCTCGGCGTCGGTCGCGATGTTGTGCGGGATGTTGAAGCATCCCGGGTCGGTACCCGGCTCGCCCCACGAAAAGAGCAGGCGGCCCTTGGGATCGTACTTGTGCACCCTCGAGTTGCCGTAGCCGTCCGAGACGTAGATGTCGCCGTTCTTCGGACACAATGCGACGTGAGTCGGCCGGTTGAACGGCTTGCCGCCGTGGAGCGTCGACGGCTTGTCCGGATCGCCGAGCGTCAGCAGCAGCTTGCCCTCGGGTGTGAACTGCCGGACGGTGTGGTGCAGATCGTCGGTCAGCCACATCGTGCCGTCGGGACCGATCGTGATCCCGTGAGCTCGCCTGAAGACGCCCTCGCCCCACGACCTGAGGAATTTGCCCTCGCGGTCGAACACGATGACCGGATGCTCGCCGCGATTGAACACGTGCACGTTGTCCTTGGCGTCGACCGCGACGCTCGTCGCCTCGACGAAGGACCACCCCTCGGGCAATCGCCCCCACCCCTCGACCGGACGGTAGTTCATACGTGTGACCTCCCCGGGTCCGCGCCTATACTGCCACAACGTCCCTGACAATCTCATGACGCCCATCGGCCTTTCTCTCAAGCGCCGCGAAGATCGGCGGTTTCTGACCGGCCGCGGCCGTTACGTGGACGACCTGCGGCTGCCCGATCTCCTTCACGCGGCGCTCGTGCGGAGCCCCCACGCCCATGCGCGCATCGTCTCGGTCGATGCGCGCCGCGCGCTCGCCGAGCCGGGCGTGGTCGCGGTGCTCACGCTCGCCGATCTGCCGGAGTGCGCCGGCGCTGTGCCCCCGCTCGTGCCGTCGCCGCGTCTCAGGCCCTACGCTCAGCCGGCGATTGCCGGGCCGAAGGCGCGCCACGTCGGCGAGGCGGTGGCGGTCGTGGTCGCCGACGACGTCTATCGGGCGACGGACGCCGCGCAAACGGTCGCCGTGACCTACGACGTGCTGCCCGCGGCCGCGACCGTCGACGACGCGCTGGCGAGCGGCGCGCCGCGCGTTTTCGACGAATGGCCCGACAACGCCGCGGGCCCGTCGGACGGCATCGTGGGCGACGTGAGCCGCGGCTTCGCCGACGCTCACGTGATCGTCGATGCGACGCTCACCGTGCCGCGCATCGCCGCGATGCCGATCGAGCCGCGCGGCGTGCTGGTGCAGCCCGAGCCGCCGGACGGCCGGCTGACCGTCTGGACCTCGACGCAAGTCCCGTTCGCCGTGCGCGCGGCGATCGCCGCGGCCCTCGGCATGGCCGAGGAGCAGGTGCGCGTGATCGCGCCCGACGTCGGCGGCGGCTTCGGCGCCAAAGGCCACGTCTACCCCGAGGACGTCCTGCTGGCCGCGGTGGCGCGCCGGCTGCGGCGGCCCGTGAAGTGGATCGAGACCCGCCGCGAGCACTTCTTCGCGACGGCGCCCGACCGGGACCAGCGCCATCGCGCGCGGCTCGGCGTCGCGCGCGACGGCGCGATCGCCGCCGTCGAGACACGATTCACCCGCGACGGCGGCGCCTATCCGGTCATCGGCGACGTGATCTCGCTGAACACGATCAACCACCTCCCCGGGCCTTACCGCATCCCGCACCTGAAGGGCTCGGCGATGAACGTGGTCACGCACAAGACGTTCAGCGCCGCGTATCGCGGCGCCGGCCGCCCGGAGGTCGCCTACGTGCTCGACCGGCTGCTCGATCGCGCGGCCCGCGCCGGCGGGCTCGATCCCGCCGCGCTCAGGCGCGGCAACCTGATCCGCGCGGACGAGATGCCCTACACGACCGGGCTCCGATATCGCGACGGCGTGCCGATCGTCTACGACCCGGCGGACTATCCGGCCGCGTTCGACCGGCTGCTCGCGCGCTTTGGGTACGACGAGTGGCGCGCGACCCAGAAAACCCGCCGCGCCTCGCCACGACCTATCGGTATCGGCCTCTCGGCGTACCTGGAGGGCACCGGCATCGGCCCGTTCGAGGGCGCCGACGTGCGGATCGATCCGAGCGGGACGATCTTCCTGCAGATCGGCGTGTCGTCGCAGGGCCAGGCGCACGAGACCACGCTCGCGCAGGTGTGCGCGGCCGAGCTCGGCGTCGACGCCGAGCAGGTCGTCGTGGTCGGCGGCGACACGGCCGTGGTCGGCTACGGCAACGGAACGATCGCGAGCCGCGTCGCCGCCGTGGCGGGTCCGGCCGTCGCGCGCACCTCGCGCGAGGT
>DATEMW010000199.1:0-3833 GCA_035275385.1 Candidatus Methylomirabilota bacterium
GCCTCGCGCGAGGCGGCGCCGCGACCCTCGCGCTTCAGCGCCTGCAACGTCGCCCGCGACCGCCGACCGGAAGGCCGCGCGGCGCGCCCGCTGCGTCCTTTGCGAGAGTCGCGCGCGGCCTGGCGGCGCGTCGAAGCTTTCGCGCGCTTGGACGGCTTCAGCTTGACGCCGGATCGGCGCGCCTTCGAGAGCCCGATCGCGATGGCCTGCTTGGCCGATCGCGCGCCGTGCTTGCCCTCGCGGACGTGCTCGATCTCCTCGCGGACGAACTCGCCGGCCTGCGTGGTCGGCGCCTTGCCCTCTCGGCGGGCGCGCTGCGCGCGTTCTCGAACGGCTCGCTCCGGCATCGTCAGTCTCCTTTCATCGTGCTCACACCAGGCCGCGACGGAGCGCCGTGGCGACGATCTCCGTGCGCGAGCCGACGTCGAGCACTGCGCGGATCTTTTCGAGGTGATCCTTCACGGTGTGCGGGCTCAGGTGGACGCGCCCCGCAATCTGCTTGTCGGTCAGCCCTTCGGCCAGATGTCTCAGGATCGTGAGGTCGGTGTCCGAGAGCGTCGTGACCTGGCGCGGCCCGCCGGGCCGGACGACCGGCGCGTCCACCGCGAGCGCCACGGTGGAGATGACCTGGCCCGTCACCTTCGGGTCGAGGACGGAGCCGCCGCGATAGACCGAGCGAATCATCTTCTTCAGCTCGGACAGCTGGACGTCCTTGATCACGTAGCCCTTGGCGCCGGCCATCAAGCTGCGCAGCACGAAGCCGTCCTGGTCGTAGTTCGTGAGCATGACCACGGCGGTCCGCGGCGCGACCTCGAGGATGCGGCGGCACACTTCCGGACCGTCGGCGCCCTCGAGCCGGACGTCCAGCAGCACCACGTCGGGCCTGCCGTCGGCGACGATCGTGAGTGCTTCTTCGCCCGTCCGGGCCTCGCCGATCAGCGCCATGTCGGGCTCGAGCTCCAGCGAAAGACGCAGCCCGTGGCGCACGACCTCGTGATCGTCGACGACGACGATGCGGATCTTCGCCATGCCGCTCACACGCCGCCGGAGGCGGCCGGAAACGTGCCCTTGATGATGACGCCGGCGCCCGGGTGTCCGACTACCTCGAGCCGGCCGCCCGCGCCCTCGATCCGCTCGCGCATCTGCCTGAGGCCGAAGTGGCCGCGCAAGGCGCCGACCGCTTCGGTGCCGCCGATCGAGAGCCCCACGCCGTCGTCCGCGACTTCGATCGACGCCCAGCCGTCGCCGATCTCGATGACGACGCGGGTTTGCGCGGCGCGCGCGTGCTTGGCCACGTTGACGAGCGCTTCCTGCAAGGTCTTCTGGAGCACATCCGCGGCCGCGGGAGACAGGCTCGCCGCGTCGCCGCGCAGCGCGAGGTCGACGGTCGTCCCGGTGAGCTCGCGGAAGTCGCGCAGGAGCCGCTCGAGGCGACTGGCCACGGTGGTCTCGCCGAGGCCCTCCGGGGACAGATGGCCGATCAGGCGCCGGATCTGCGTCATCATCAGGCCGGTGTCGTGACGGATCTCCTCGAGCTTGGGAGACACCGCCGACGCGGCGTCGGTGCGGTGCAGGCACCAGTCGAGCTTGAGGCCGACCGAGAAGGCGAGCTGGCCGAGCGTGTCGTGCAGCTCGTTGGCGATTCGCACGCGCTCGCGGACGCGAACTGCCTCGGCCGCCTGGGCGTGCAGGCGCGCGTGCTCGAGCGCGATCGCCGCGTGATGCGCCGTCGCCCGGAACACCTCGATCTCCTCGCGCTCGAACACGCGGCGCGCCCGGTCGCCGATCGACAGGATCCCGATCGGGTTGTCTTCGTGGAACAGCGGGACCGCCAGCACCGCGCGGATCGGGATCTCGCGGCCGGGCTCGCGCCCGGCGTCCGGGATCCCAGGATCGCCGAGGAAGTCCGAGGTGCCGACGAGGTGCCGCTCACGCAAGGCCTGCGTCTCGACCGGGCCGAGCTCGCTGCCCGCGACGTCGTCGTCCGCCTCGACGTCGTCCGCCCGCGCGACCGCCACGAGTCTCCAGCCGTCATCGACCATCTCGAACAGCGTCGCGCGTGCGCATTCCAGGAGCAGCAGCAACGTCTCGACGATCCCGCGGCCGAGGGTCGAGACGTCGAACGATCGCGACGTCGCCTGCGCCATGAGCGCCAGAGCCTCGGCCGTGCGGCGGCGCTGGCGGCTCTCGGTCGCGAGCCGGGCGGTCTCGAGCGCAATGGCCGCGTGATCGGCGAAGAGCTGGACCAGGCGGACTTCCTGGCGGGTCCAGAGCCCCTGAGCGCGACGAGCCTCGAGGACGCCAGCCGGCCGATCGGCGCCGCGCACCGGGACCGCCAGCACGAGGCCTCCGTCGAGCGCGTTCACGACCCGGCGCTCTCGCAGCGCGCGCTCGACCGCCTCGCCGCTCGAGGCAGAGACGGGCGCTGCGCTGGGGCTCGCCGCGAGAGGTTGAAGGGCCGCGCCCGCGAACGGCTCGACCGTGTAGAGGCGGCAGCCGGCGACGCCGAGCAAGCGGCGCAGCCCGTCGACGACTCGCTGGGCCACGGCCTGAAGATGCGGCGAGGTGCCGCCCTCGCCGAGCGGGCGCGCCATGAGCTGCAGGAGCCCGGCAAGCTCCTCCTCGATCGCGCCCGGTGGTGCGGTGCTCTTGCGGTTGGCGGCATCGGACATCATCGACGTGCTACGCGCTCGACCGACCGTGTGCCTGACGACCTCGAGACCTGTTCTGTTCGAGTCTAGGCAGCCCGCGGAAAGACTGTCAATCCGGTGGAGCCCGCGCACGTGCCGAGTCCGGGAGGCGGCGCGCGCCGGCTGCGGGACACACGGCCCGCCGCCGGCACGCGCCGTCGATCAGACGTTGGTCATCAGGCCTTCAACGTTTTCGTGCTGGGTCATCACCCTGCTCCTCATCGGCATCGCTGTCCTCGTCGAGCTCGTCGATCTCTTCGAGGTCGTCGTCGGTGTCCTCGTCGACGCCTTCCCGCTGGGCGACGAGGATCAGCTCGAGGTCGCCCTCGGTCGTCTCCACGCAGTCGACCTGCACGCCGTCGAGGGCGCTCTGGGCGACCGGATCGACGAGAAGCACGGTCGAGCCCCGGTGCTCGACCACCTGATCGTCGTCGCGCGCGTGATCGGCGATCAGCATCCACTGGCCCGTCGGCCCGGCGGCGACGCGAAGCGCGACTTCATCGCCTCCGAAGTTCGCCGCCTCTCTCTGCTCGAACAGCCGCTCTTTCGCTCGTTCGCTGACTGTCACCATCGCTTGGTCTCCCGCACGTGTTTGGGGTTTCGGGTGCGCGGTGCTCGTGACACATCCAAGCGTCTCGGACCGGCCTTCTCCGGTCGACCTCGGACCGAGGGATTCACGGACCCCGGTTGGGGGTCCGGCGGCTCAGGATTTTCCTTCCGGTAACATCGCCCTGACCTGGTCCGGGCGGAAAGTCGCCGATCTGATCAGAAATTGACCGGCTCTGACCCGTCACTGCGCGCTGGGTTGCTCACTCTTACCGGAATTTCAGCGATTTCCAGCGCACCCAGGGCTGGCATCGCCCGTGCTATTCCTCCACGGTCATGGACATCCCCGGAACGAGTGTGGGGAATCCGGGCTTCCTGGGGCTCATAGGCGCGGCAACCACCGACCGCGGCGCCCAGATGGTCGAGGACCTGCTCCAGCTCGGGATCGCCATCAGTAGCGAGGGTGAGCTGGCGCCCGTGCTCGAGCGCATCGTGACCCAGGCCCGGCGGTTCACCGGCGCCGAGGCGGCGACGCTCTTCTTGAGAGAGGGCGCGCATCTGCGCTTCGCCGTGGTCCAGAACGAGATCAGGAACCGG
>DATEMW010000200.1:0-7404 GCA_035275385.1 Candidatus Methylomirabilota bacterium
CCGTCCGGCACGACCACGGGCGTCAGGAAGGGCAGGCGGCGCTCCGGCGGCTCCTTGCCGAAGAGCGTGAGGCCCATGGCGTCGAGTCCGGCGCGCAAGGCGTCACCGTGCAGGCGGTGGCGCGCGAAGCGCGGCTCGAGACCCTCGTCGCGCACGGCGCGCAGCGCCTCGAGCAGGCCGTACACCATCGACGTGGGCGCGGTGTGGTGATTGAAGCGCGCCGGGCCCCAGTAGTCGGCAAGCTGGCCGAGGTCGAGATAGTTGCTCTGGACCCGAATGCGGCGTTCGCGGATGACCGCCTCGGCGCGCGCGTTGTAGGTGACCGGCGCCAGCCCCGACGGGCAGCTCAGGCACTTCTGGGCGCCCGCGATCGCGACGTCGACGCCCCAGAGGTCGACCGCCACGTCGCACCCGCCGAGGGTGACCACGCAGTCGGCGACCAGCAGCGCGTCGTGGTCGTGAGCCAGCCGCGCGATCTCGGC
This sequence comes from Candidatus Methylomirabilota bacterium, assembly GCA_035275385.1. GTDB lineage: Bacteria > Methylomirabilota > Methylomirabilia > Rokubacteriales > CSP1-6 > AR31. Next base: position 483 of record DATEMW010000200.1, read on the forward strand.
CAGCGGCTGCAGGATGCCGGTCGAAGTCTCGCCGTGGACGATCGCCACCAGCTTGGTCCGGCCGGCCTTCAGCGCGGCCTCGACCGCCTCGGGCTCGATCGGCCGTCCCCACTCGCCGCGCACCGCCACGACCTCGGCGCCGCACCGCTCGGCGATCTCGCTCAGGAGGAGGCCGAAGCGTCCGTGCTCCACGACGACCACTCGGTCGCCAGGCTCGATCAAGGAGACGAGCGCGGCCTCGAGGCCGGCACGCCCGGTTCCGGAAACTGGGAACGCCTGGGCGTTGGCGGTCCGGAAGACCAGCCGGGTGAGATCGATGACCTCGTTCATGATCTCGGTGAACTCGGGGTCGAACTGGCCGACCAGCGGCGTCGACAGCGCGCGCAGCACACGGGGATCCGCCATCGCGGGGCCGGGGCCCAGCAAGACGCGCGGTCCGGGCAGGAGATCTCGAGGGGCCATACCGCCGGGATTATAAAGGACCGCGGCGGCGCGCGAATCGTTGGCGGTCCCTAGCCCTCTCTGGGATACACCGCCAGAAAACAGGCGAGCGCACATCCGAGCGTCCACAGCAGCAGCACGCTCACTGCGATGATCATCGAGTGATGCGGTAGGTCACGGTCACCGGAGCAGAGCGCTCCGCCGACACCATGTGCATGAGCCAGCAGGGCTCACAGCGTCGAGCCACGATGTCCCGAGGCTCGGAGGAGCTCTCGCTGCGGCTGATGAGCGTGATGTAGTAGGTCCGACTACCGAGAGGTGTCGAGCAGCACGAACATCGTGTAGAGCGACCGAGCGCCTCGCACTTCGACTCCAACAACACGACGCTGATGAGGATAGCGTAGCGCCCGTCCCATGACCGAGGTCACGGGCGCCAACTCCTCGGCTGATCACGCCAGGTCAGAGAACCTCGACCGGATCGCCGAGCGCTACGCGGCCGGGCTGGATCACGCGGCAGTCGAGCGCGAGCCGGCCGCCGCGCTCGCGGACGATCCGCCGCAGGACCGAGTGGTCCTGCACCTGCGTGTCGGGATCGTACGTCGTCATCACGCACCGCTGCCGGAGCGAAGCGACGTCGATCACGGCCTCGCCGATTCGCAGCCGCCTGCCCGGCCACGATCGCTCGGCGTTCTCGGTCGCACCCGCGACCAGGATGTTCGGACGGAATCGCCGGCGATCCATGCCGAGCGAGTCGATCGCGCCGTCGGTGGCGACGAGCAGCGGGAGGATATCGAAGCGCTCCGGTCCATCGAAGCGCGCGAGCCGGACGTCGGGCCCCACGGCCTTGCGGATGCGCTCGGCGATCGCCTCGGAGCTCCAGGGCTCGCCGTCGACCAGCGGCTCGCCGTCGGCGCCGAGGGTCGCGTGGAATCCGAGCAGCGCCGGATGGTTGCGCGCGGTCAACACGTCGCCGTCGTCGCGGGCGTGCACCACGCGATCGCCCGGGATTCCATCGAATGTGAGCACCGTCTCCTTGAGCTGCTCGCCGCCCATGGACTTCACGGGATAACGCCAGATCTCGCCGACGACCATTGGTCACCCTTTCTGACCCGACACCCCGGGGCGTCCGGCCTCTCGTTTAGACCGCGGCGTCAGGTCGAGGGATTCCGACCGCGGCCTTGCGGCGCGGCGTTCGGCTGCAGTAGGCTGGCGGGGCTCGCGGCCCGGCCGCGCGCGTCGACCCGGAACATCAAGAGCTCAGGAACGCTGCCTGGGCCGGGCGGGGGCCCCAGCCCCGCGACGGCCCGCGGTGAAGGAGCACGACGATGAAGCCGATCATCCTGCCCGAGACGCCTCAGCCATCGCCCGCGCACGAGGAGCTCTGGTCGAGCGACGCGATCGCGCGCATGCTCCAGGCCCTCGACGTGCCCTGGGTGTCGCTCGTGCCCGGCGCCAGCTTTCGCGGGCTGCACGACAGCCTCGTGAATCACACCGGCAACCAGCGTCCCCAGATGATCCTGTGTCTGCACGAGGGCGCCGCGGTCTCGGTCGCGCACGGCTTTGCCAAGGCGAGCGGGCGGATGATGGGCACGATCCTGCACTCGAACGTGGGGCTGCTCAACGGCAGCATGGGCATCTTCAACGCGTGGTGCGATCGCGTGCCGATGCTGATCCTGGGCGCCACCGGGCCGTGGGACGCGGCCAAGCGCCGCCCGTGGATCGACTGGATCCACACCGCCTCGGATCAGGGCGCGCTCGTCCGCGGCTATACGAAATGGGACAACCAGCCGGCATCGGTGCCGGCGGCGTACGACGCGCTCCTGCGCGCCGCGCAGATGTCGACGACGGCGCCGTGCGGTCCGACGTACGTCAACCTCGACGCGGCACTCCAGGAGTCGAAGCTCGGCGCCGCGGCGCCGCTGCCCGACCCCGCGCGCTTCGGCGCACCTGATTCGCCGCGCCCCGCGCCCGAGCTGATCGCGCGCGCCGCGTCGGTCCTGTCCGGCGCTGCGTCGCCCGTCATCCTGGTCGGCCGCGGCAAGCGCACGATCGAGAGCTGGCGGGCGCGGGTGGCGCTGGCCGAGAAGCTCGGCGCGCGCGTGATGACCGATCTCAAGACCGGTGCGAGCTTCCCGACGCGGCATCCGCTGCACGTCGGCCCGCCCGGCACCTATCTCTCAGAGGCCGCGGCGGCGGCCGTGCGTGAGGCCGACGTGATCCTGGCGCTCGACTGGATCGATCTGGCGGGCACGCTCAGGCAGGTCCACGGCGACCGCCCGATCGGCGCGCGGATCGTCGCCGCCTCCTGCGACGTGCACGTGCACCGCGGCTTCAGCATGGACTACTTCGGGTTGCCGCCGGTCGACGTGAACCTGCTCGCCGAGCCGGACGTCGTGGTGCCGCTGCTCCTCGAGGCGTGCAAGGCGCGCGCGGCCGCCGCGGCGCCGGCGAGCGCGCCCGAGCCGAGCCGCCGCACGTACGACGTGCTGAGCCTGCGGGCGGTGGCGGCGGCGCTGAACGAGGCCACCGACGGCCTCGAGGTGTGCTTGACGCGCCTGCCGCTCGGCTGGCCGGGCGAAGCGCGGCACTTCGCGCATCCGCTCGACTACCTCGGCGGCGACGGCGGCGCGGGAGTCGGCGCGGGGCCGGGGCTCACGGTCGGCGCCGGACTGGCCTTGAAGGGCTCGGGACGCATCCCGATCGGGCTGATCGGCGACGGCGACTATCTGATGGGGCTCACCGCGCTGTGGACCGCGGCGCACTATCAGATCCCGTGTCTGTTCGTCGTCTGCAACAACCGCTCGTTCTACAACGACGAGGCGCATCAGGAGCGCGTGGCGCGGATGCGCGGCCGGCCGGTCGAGAACAAGTGGATCGGGCAGCGGATCAACGAGCCCGACATCGATCTGGCCGCGCTCGCGGTCGCGCAGGGCGCCAAGGGCATCGGGCCCGTCACCGACCCCGCCGAGCTCCGGAGCGCGATCGCGCAGGGCGTGAAGGCGGTCGTCAGCGGCGAGGTCTGCGTGATCGACGCGCGCGTGCGGCCGGGGTACGACGCCGACATCAGCGGCGAGAAGGCGACGCGACAGGAGCCGGTGGGCCGGTCGTAGGACTGCGCGAGAGCGGGGGACCCATCATGGCGCGACTGACTCGCGACGACGTCGTGAAGAAGGCCGAAGCGCTCAAGAACTGGGGCAAGTGGGGCGCCGACGACGAGCTCGGCGTGCTCAACTACATCACGCCCGAGGACATCGTCAACGCCGCGAGGCTCGTGAAGAAGGGCAAGGTGTTTCGCCTCGGGCTCAACCTCGACGAGAACGGGCCGCAGCGCGGGATCTTCGGCGGGCGCTGGAACCCGATGCACCAGATGCTGGCAACCGGCACCGACGCCGTGGCCGGCAAGCACGACGTGACGCCGGGGCTCCGCTACGCCGACGACGCGATCAACCTGCCGACGCAGGCCGCGACGCAATGGGACGCGCTCTCGCACGTGTTCCTGGTCGACAAGATGTGGAACGGCTACCCGGCCACGCTCGTCGACATGCGCGGCGCCCACAAGAACAGCATCGACAAGTTCGCGAGCAAGATGGTCGGGCGCGGCGTGCTACTGGACGTCGCGCGGTTCAAAGGCGTCGCGTGCCTGCCCGACGGCTACGGCGTCACGATCGCCGAGCTCGACGCCACGGCGAGCGCGCAGGGTGTCACCGTGAAGCGCGCCGACTTCGTGATCATCCGGACGGGCCAGATGGAGGATCGTCTGGCGCGCGGCGAGTGGGGCGGCTACGCTGGCGGCGACGCGCCGGGGCTGGCCTTCGAGACCGTCGACTGGATCCACGCCAAGCAGATCGCGGGAATCTGCAGCGACACGTGGGGCATCGAGGTGCGCCCCAACGACACCGGGCCCGACGTCTTTCAACCCTGGCACTGGGTCACGATCCCCGCGATCGGGATCGTGCACGGCGAGATCTTCTACCTGAAAGAGCTCGCGGAGGACTGCGCCGCCGACGGCGTATACGAGTTCTTCTTCTGCGCGCCGCCGCTCGTGATCACGCGCGGCACCGGGTCGCCGATCAATCCGCAGGCGATCAAGTAAGCGAGCCTCCGCTCGAGCCGCGAGACAACACTCGCGGCACCCCGGCCGCGCATCGCTCCGATAGATCTTCCGGCGAGCTGACGCCGGTCCACCGGAATCCCGTCACACTTGTCACTCCCGCCGTTCGAAATCTGGGGGCTAAATCTGTCTCATGAAGAGCCAGGAGCGAGTGCAGTGAACGGCAGCGTGCGTGGGCGCCAATGCGGAGCCTATCCGCTGAAGCGACACGAACAAGGGAGAAACAGGCCATGACGAAGCACAGAACGAGCACACGTCAGGAGTGGCTGGCAGCGCGGCTCGCGCTGCTCGAGACGGAGAAGGAGCACACACGGCGCAGCGACGAGCTGGCGCGGCGACGGCAGGAGCTACCCTGGGTGCGCGTCGACAAGCCGTATCGGTTCGACACCGACGAGGGCGGCGCGTCGCTGGCGGACCTCTTCCGCGGGCGCTCGCAGCTTCTCGTCTATCACTTCATGTTCGGGCCCGACTACAAGGCCGGCTGCCCGTCCTGCTCGGCGATTGCCGACGGGTTCAACGGGCTCGCCGTGCACCTGGCGAACCACGACGTGATGCTCTGGGCGGTCTCGCGGGCGCCGCTCGCGAAGCTCCAGGCGTACAAGCAGCGGCTCGGCTGGACGTTCCCGTGGGCGTCCTCGGCCCCCAGCGATTTCAACAGCGACTTCAACGTCTGGTTCACCGAGGAGCAGCAGCGCAAGGGCGGCGTCGAATACAACTATCAGCGCGAGCCCGGGTTCGAGTGGCGTGCGGGTCAGGAGGGCGGCGGCGCGGCGGTCGAAGACCAGTTCGCGGCGAGCTGCGGAGTCGACGCGCCCACGTACCACCGCGATCGGCCGGGCCTCAGCGCGTTCGCGCTCGAGGACGGCGTCGTCCACCACACCTATTCTGCGTACGCGCGCGGACTGGACGGGCTCTGGGGCATGTACCAGTGGCTCGATCGCGCCCCCAAGGGACGCAACGAGACCGGCCTCTGGTTTCGCCGCCGTGACGAGTACGAGCGCGCGGCGGCAGGGAGGTAGACCACCATGTGTCCGGTGTGCGTGACGACCGCAGTGCTGATCGCCGGGGGCATCGCGTCCACGGGCGGACTCGCGGCGCTCGCGGTGAAGAAGCTCCGCCTGCGGGGCTCAGCGGCTTCCGAGCCTGGCGACGATGGTCATCTGGCCGTTGAGGAACGCGACGCCTAGCGGGTCGCGCGGGCGAGGCAGGGTTATATGCTACGATCCCCGCCCGGAGGAAACCTGCCATGGCGGACAACGGCGCCCTCTCGAAGAACATGCGGCTCCTCGGCCACAACGATCTGGGCGGCTTCGGCAACTGCGGCGAGGGGATGGCCATCCAGCTCGCCCGCGACGGGCGGCGCGTGCTGTGGCTCGGCCACGAGTCGGCGCCGAAGAACTTCACAGCCGTAGACGTGACCGATCCGCGCAAGCCCTCGGTGATCGTGCAGACCGACCTGCCGCACGGGGACATGCGCTCGAACAACCTCGACCTCGTGGGCGACCTGCTGGTGGTGCCGTACCAGACGAGCCGGGTCGGGACCAAGCCCGCCGGCGTCGAGTTCTTCGACGTGGCCGACCCGGGCAAGCCGCGCTCGATCGCGTTCTTCGACGCCTCGGGCCCGCACTCGCGCGGCGTCCACCATCTGTGGTTCGTCGACGGCGCCTATCTGCATCTCTCGAGCGGCGCGCCGGACTTCAAGCCGCGCAACCCGAAGGACGACCAGTTCTACCGGATCATCGACGTGCGCCAGCCGACCAAGCCGACCGAAGTCGGGCGCTGGTGGCTTCCGGGCACGCGTGACGGCGATGCCGAGCCGCCGCTCGCCCGCCACCCGAAGTTCGACGCGGGTTTTCGCGCCCACAACACGAACGTCTATCCGCGCAAGCCGGACCGGGCGTGGATCGGCTACATCGACGGCGGCGCGATCGTGCTCGACATCTCGGACATGGCGCATCCGCGCATGCTGAGCCGGTGGGACTATCATCCGCCGTACCCCGGCTTCACCCACACCCTGCTGCCGCTCTTCGACCCGCAGCTCGTGATCGTCTCCGACGAGGCCACCGCGGAAGGCGGCAAGGACTGGCCCAAGCTCGTGTGGGTCGTCGACATCCGCGACGAGACCAACCCGGTGCCGATCTCGACGTTCCCGATCCCCGCGGTGTCCGATTTCGGCGGGCGCGGCGGGCGCTACGGCGCGCACAACCTGCACGAGAACCGCCCCGTGCAGAGCAACCTGGTCTCCGAGAAGCTCATCTTCGGGACGTACTTCAACGGCGGCGTGCGCGTGCACGACGTGTCGAATCCGTTCCAGCCCGAAGAAGTGGCCTACTACGTTCCCGAGGCGCCTCGCGGCTCGCGGGCAGGGGC
>DATEMW010000201.1:0-12099 GCA_035275385.1 Candidatus Methylomirabilota bacterium
TGGTGGGGAGGGGAGGATTTGAACCCCCGAAGGCGTACGCCAGCAGATTTACAGTCTGCCCCCTTTGGCCACTTGGGTACCTCCCCGAATCCGCCGGCCGCACCTGGCAACTCCTCGAAAAAGCTGGCGCTGGCGGGAGGATTTGAACCCCCGACCCACTGCTTACAAGGCAGTTGCTCTGCCCCTGAGCTACGCCAGCACAGACAAAAGGTCACATTAGGCTTGACTTTTAGATAAGTCAAGCACTTTGCCCCCAAGGGCTCGCTGACGCGCGATTTCGTAGCAGAGAACCGCGCCGGCCGCCGCGACGTTCAGCGAGCCAACCTTCCCGCGCATCGGGATCGTCAGCAGCACGTCGCACGCCTTGGCGACCAGGGGCCGGAGCCCCGCACCCTCACTGCCGAGGACCAGGCAGAGCGGCCCCGTGAGGTCGGCCCCCCAGGCGGCGACCCCCGAGCTCGCGACCCCACCATAGACCCAAACGCCAGCCTTCTTCATGGTTTCGAGCGCGTTCACCAGATTGGTCTCCCGGGCGACCGGAAGGTACTCGACCGCCCCCATCGCGGCGCGCGCCGCCGCGTCGGTGAGGCCGACCTGGTGGTGCTTCGTCACGATGACCCCGTGCGCCCCGAACACCTCGGCGGTCCGGAGGACCGCGCCGAAGTTCCTCGGGTCCTGAACCTGGTCGAGCGCCACGAAGAAGGCGGTCTCCCGGCGCGCGGTCGGGATCTCGAGGAGCGCGCCGAGATCGACGTATTCGGCCGAGGCCACGCGCGCGACCACACCCTGGTGGCGATCGGAGTCGGCCATCGCGGTGAGCTGCTCGCGGGTTCGGTACGAGACCTTCACGCCCGCGCGGCGCGCGAGCGCGACGATCTCGGCGAGCGGCCCGCGGGCGCCGGCGAGCACCGCGATCTCGTCCGCACGCCGGCCGTGCGCGCGCAGGAGCTCGAGCACGGGGTTGCGGCCGTAGATACGGCCTTCGGACACCTAGGGGCCCTTCGGCGTGAGGCGCGGCCCCGCGGGGGTGTCTTCGACGAGCCAGCCGAGCCGTGCGATCTCGTCACGGATCTCGTCGCTGCGCTTGAAGTCGCGGCGCGCCCGCGCGTCGCGGCGCGCGGTCAGAAGCTCTTGCACCTGGTGCGGCGGCCCGTCCGTCGCGGCCTCGCCGGCGAAGAGCCCGAGCACGCGACCGAGCCGGACCAGCTCGTCGACGCCGGCCACGAACGCGCCTCGCGATTCGGCGCCGCGATCGCGCGCGTCGGCCAGCGCCCGTCCGAAGTCGAAGAGCACGCCGAGCGCCTGCGACGTGTTGAAGTCGTCGTCCATCGCGCGCTCGAAGCGCGGGCCGAATTCGGCGAACGCCGGCGGCAGCGGTGCGGCGGGGCCGCCATCGCGCACCGCGGCCGCGTCATGGACCAGCCGGCTCAAGCGCTCGAACGCGCGCTTGCTCTCCTCGACGCGCTCCTCGGACCATTCGATCATGTTGCGGTAGTGCGTGCCGAGCATCCAGAGCCGGAGCGTGTCGGGCGTGTGGCGCTTGACGATCTCGCGGATGTTCAGCGTGTTGCCGAGCGACTTCGACATCTTCTCCTTGCCCATGTTGACCATGCCGTTGTGCACCCAGTAGCGCGCGAACGTCTTACCGGTGCAGGCCTCGGCCTGGGCGATCTCGCACTCGTGGTGCGGGAAGATCAGGTCCTCGCCGCCGCCGTGTAGATCGAACGACACGCCGAGGTATTTCATCGCCATCGCCGAGCACTCGATGTGCCAGCCGGGACGTCCCCGGCCCCACGGGCTGTCCCAGGCGGGCTCGCCCGGCTTTGCGGCCTTCCAGAGCGCGAAGTCTCGCGGGTCGCGCTTGCGCTCGTCGACCTCGACGCGGGCGCCGGCCAGCAGATCGTCGAGGTTCTTGCCCGACAGCCGCCCGTACGGCGGGAAGCTCCGGATCGCGAAATAGACGTCGCCGTCGACCGGGTACGCGTGGCCGCTCTTGGTCAGGCGTTCGATGAGGTCGAGCATCTCCGGCACGTGCTCGGTCGCCTTCGGGTCCACGTCGGGTGCCAGCACTCCGAGCGAGGCCATGTCCTCGCGCTCGGCGGCGATGAAGCGCTCGGCGAACTCGCGCGCGGTGACGCCCGCGTCGTTGGCGCGCTTGATGATCCGGTCGTCGACGTCGGTGTAGTTCTTCACGAACGTGACGCGATAGCCCTTGAACATGAAGTAGCGGCGGATGACGTCGAAGACCATCGCGCTGCGGGCGTGCCCGATGTGCGAGTAGTCGTACACGGTCACGCCGCAGACGTACATGCGCACTTCACCCGGCACGAGCGGAACGAACTCCTCCTTCGTGCGCGTCATCGTGTTGGAGATCCGGATCATGCCGTCACCTCGACGCTCACCACCGCCATCGCCGCGATCCCTTCTTGCCGGCCCACCAGACCGAGTCCCTCCGGGCTCTTCGCCTTCACGCTCACACGCTCGACCGCGAGCCCGAGCGCATCGGCCAGCCGCTTGGCCATCTCCGGCAGCAGCGGCGCCAGACGCGGAGCCTGGGCCAGTACGGTCGCATCCACGTTGACGAGCCGGCCCCCGCGCGCCGCCACCAGCTCGATCACGCTCCGGAGCAAAGTGAGGCTCGAGATACCTCGATAGCGCGGGTCGGTGTCCGGAAAGTGCCGGCCCAGATCGCCCAGCGCCAGTGCGCCGAGCAGCGCCTCGCCGACTGCGTGCGACAACACGTCGGCGTCCGAGTGCCCGGCGAGCCCGCGCTCGAACTCTACCGTAACTCCGCCCAGCACGAGCGGCCGGCCCGCGGCGAGCGGGTGCAAGTCGAAACCGAAGCCGACGCGGGTCACCGGCCCCACGCTCGGCGCGCCCGGCGCAGGTCGTCAGGCGTGGTGATCTTGACGTTCTCGGCGAGCCCTTTTACCACGCGCACGGGGTGGCCGAGCCGCTCGACCAGCATGGCGTCATCGGTGCCGACCACGCCATCCCGCCGCGCCTTCTCGTGAGCCTCGCGCAGCAGCGCGGCCCGGAACGCCTGCGGCGTCTGCACAGCCCAGAGCTCCGAGCGGTCAAGCGTCGCCTCGACCACGTCGTCACGCACGCGCTTGATGGTCTCGGTGATCGGCAGCGCGCAGATCGCGGCGCCCGACTCGGCCACGGCGCGGACGACCTCGTCGATCAGGCGGCGCGTGATCAGGGGCCGCACGGCGTCGTGCACGATGATGACGTCGGCGTCACGCGGGACCGCCTGCAGCGCGAGCCACACCGAGTCCTGGCGCATCCCCCCGCCCTGGACGACCGTCACCGAGGCGCGGCGCGCGATCGGCGCCAGCGCGCGGCGGGTGCGCTCGACGTGGATCTCGGGCGCCGCGACGACGACGGCGACGACCGCCGGGTGGCGCGTGAAGTGGCCGACCGTCTCCGTCAAGATCGGCGTGCGCCCGAGCTTGATGAACTGCTTGGGCAGGCGCCCGCCGAAGCGCGTCCCGACACCGCCGGCCGGGATGACGACCGCCAGCTTCTGAGCCTTCGGCCTTTCCGCCATTGCCTCCTCTATCTAGCCGAGCAGCGCGGTCAGCGCGTCGCCCACCGTGGCCACGCCGCGGACCTCGAGCGACACCTTCCCCGGCTCGAGGACGTTGCTCCGCGGCACGATCGCGCGGCGGAAGCCGAGCGCCGCCGCCTCGCGCAGACGAAGCTCGAGCCCCGCGACCGCCCGCACCTCGCCGGTGAGCCCGACCTCGCCCACGACGAGCACGTCCGGCGGCACGACGCGATCCATGTAGCTCGAGGCCGCCGCCACCACGATCCCGAGGTCGGCGGCCGGCTCGGTGACGCGGCCGCCCCCGGCCACGTTGACGTACACGTCCTGGCTGCCCAGAGGAACTCCTGCACGCTTCTCGAGGACCGCCAGCAGCAGGCACACGCGATTGTAGTCGGCGCCGAGCACCGTGCGGCGCGGCGTGCCGACGGACGCCTGCGAGACGAGCGCCTGCAGCTCGAGCAGCACCGGACGCGTGCCCTCGAGGCTCGACACCACGACCGAGCCCGGTGCCTCGCGCGGGCGCTCGGCGAGGAAGAACCCCGACGGGTTTCTCACTTCCACCAGGCCGCCTTCGACCATCTCGAAGACGCCGATCTCGTTCGTCGAGCCGAAGCGGTTTTTCACGGCGCGGAGCACCCGGTACGAGTGATGGCGCTCGCCCTCGAAGTAGAGGACCGTGTCGACCAGGTGCTCCAGCACGCGCGGCCCGGCGAGGGCGCCCTCCTTCGTGACGTGACCGACCAGGAACGTGGCGATGCCGAGCCCCTTGGCCAGAGTCATCAGCCGTGCGCCGCACTCGCGCACTTGCGCGACGCTGCCGGGCGCCGACTCGAGATCCGGCAAAAACACCGTCTGGATCGAGTCGATGACGAGCGCGCGCGGCTTCACGTCGTCGAGGTGGCCCTGGACGACCGACAGATCGTTCTCCGGCCACAAGAGGAGCCCGTCGGTCGAGATCCCAAGCCGGTCGGCCCGCATCTTCACCTGGGCGGCCGACTCCTCGGCGGTGACGTACAGCACCGGCGGAGCTGCCTGAGCCAGCGCCCGCGCCGCCTGCAGCAAGAGCGTGCTCTTCCCGACGCCCGGGTCGCCGCCGATCAGCACCAGCGAGCCGCGCACCACGCCGCCTCCGAGCACGCGATCGAGCTCGCCGATGCCGGTGCGCACGCGGTCGTCGTGCTCCATCGAGATGTCCTTCAGCGCGCGCGGCCGACCGGACGCCACGGACGCCCGGCGCGACGCGCGTGGCGACGACACCGGCCGCTCTTCGACCAGCTGCACCCAGTTGTTGCCGGCGCGGCGGCAGTCCGGGCACGTGCCGGGCTTGGGGCTCGAGAAGCCGCACTCCTGGCAGCGGTAGACGCTAGCGTCGCGTGTCGCCATTGTTCGACTTCGCTCCCTTGTCCCCGAGACTCTTGATCATCGATCTCAGAAGGAAGCTCCGCTGCGCGCCGTCGAGGATCGTGACCAGGCGCTCGTAGACCGTCGGGTCGGCGATCAGGAGGCCCACGGTTCCCTCACCCTCGTTGATCTTCTCGCTGACCGACTTGAGGTTGGCGACGGCGACCCTCAAGTCCTGCATCGTGAGCGACAGCGAGCCGTCGTCGGCCGAATCGGCCACCAGGCTCCCGAGCGTGCCCTTGCCGCCGGCCACGCGGTCCGAGATCACGCGCAAATTGTGCGAAACGGCGCGGAGGTCGTCGAGCACCACCTTGTACTTTGGATCGAACAGGAGACCGGGCACGAGCCCAGGCTCGCGCTCGGGCTGCTCGACCATGGTGCTGATGCGATCCATCGCGGCCACGAACCGCTTCGCCGACGCGGTGCCTTCCGGCGAGGTGAGCACACCGGCGGCGCCCTGGCCCTTCTCGACCCGCTCGATCAACGTCTGCGTGGTCGCGATGAGGTCGTTGACTCGGCGCAGCGCCACCGGCTCCTCGTAGAGCAGCGTGTGCGCCCATCCGCGGCCGTGCTCGACCTGGTCGACCACGCGGCCGAGCTTGTTCACGGTCTTCGCGGCGTCCTCGATCATCTTCGACTTGTTGATCTGCTCCGCCGTCTCGCGGAGCGCCTCCGCGAGCGCGCCGACATTCTTGGCCGTCTCGGCGCCCGAGGCGATCACGCGGCCGAAGTCAGCGGGGTCGCGCGAGACCAGCACCTCGCCGGGCATCACCGGCGGCGCGCTCGCGTCGCCCACGGTGATCTCGACGATGCGGTCGCCGAGCAATCCCTGGGTCTCGATGCGCGCGATCGAGTTCTTGCGGATCCGGTCCGAGAAGCGCCGCGCGATATTGAGGTCGACCCGGACCTTGCCGCCCGGCTGAGGCGGGAGAGTCACGGCCGAGACGCGCCCGATCTGCACGCCGGCGAGCCGCACGGTCGCGCCCTCGACGAGCCCGCCGACCTCGGTGAACTCGGCGTGGATCGTGTAGCGCGCCTCGAACAGCCGCGCCCGGGCTCCGAGCGCGTACACCAGGCCGAGAAACGTCGCGAGCGCCACCAGCACGAAGAGGCCGACGCGAAACTTCACGAGGATCTCGCGCTTGTCGTCCACGACCGTCTACCTCCCGGCCCGAAAGCCTGCGGCCCCGTGGCCGGCGCCGCCGGCCAGAAACGCCTGGACCGCTGGATTGTTGCCGCTGAGCACCTCGTCGGCCGGACCGAGCGCCGCGAACTGCCCGGCGATGAGCACGGCCACGCGGTCGGCGACCGTTCGCGCCAGCTCGACGTCGTGCGTGACCACCATCGCCGTGTCGCACACGCCGCCGCGCAGCTCGAGCATCAGGTCGGCGACCAGCTTGGAGTTCGTCGGATCGAGCCCGGCCGTGGGCTCGTCGAACAGGAGCATCTCCGGCTCGACCGAGAGCGCGCGGGCGATGCCGACGCGCTTGCGCATGCCGCCCGACAGCTCCGACGGCAGCAGCGGCAGCACCTCGCTCGAGAGACCCACGACCGACAGGTTCCGAACCACCCGCTCGTCGATCTCCGCCTCCCCGAGGCTGGTGTGCTCGCGAAGAGGATACGCGACGTTGTCGTGAACGGACAGCGAATCGAAGAGCGCCGCGCTCTGGAACACGTAGCCCATCCGGCGGCGCAGCGGCAGCAGCGCCTCTTCCGAAAGGCGCTCGATGCTGCGCCCGAAGACCCGGAGCCGTCCGCTGTCCGGGCGAATCAATCCGGCGACCAGCCGGAGCAGGACCGTCTTGCCGGCGCCGCTGCCGCCCATGACCACCAGCGTCTCGCCCTTGGCGAGCTCGAACGACACCCCGCGAAGCACCGCGTTGGCGTCGAAGCTCTTGCGGAGATCGTGCGCGTCGACGATCGGCTCCGGCATGTCCGTCAATAGAAGAGGGTCAAGAACAGCTTGGTGATGAAGAAGTCGGACACGATCACCGCCATGGTCACGTGCACGACGGTCGCGGTGGTCGCGCGGCCGAGCCCCTCGGTGCCGCCTTCGGTGCTGAGGCCGTTGTAGCAGCCGATCAAGGTCACGATGACGCCGAAGAACACCGATTTGCCGACGCCGGTCAGGAAGTCCTTCGGCACGACCCAGTAGGTCGTGATGTTCCAGTAGGCGTAGATGTCCGCGCCGCGCTCGAGAAACATGATCAGCATACCGCCGAGCACGCCGACCGCATCGGCCAGCACGGTCAGCAGCGGGAAGACGATGAGCGCGGCGAGCACCCGCGGCACTACCAGCCGCTTGATGTAGTTCACGCCGAGCATGCGCAGCGCGTCGATCTGCTCGGTGACCTTCATAGAGCCGAGCTCGGCGGTGATGCCGGAGGCCACCTTGCCGCCGACGAGGATCGCCGTGAGAACGGGACCGAGCTCGCGCAAGATCGCCAGCGCGGCCACCGGACCGACGTAGCTCTCGGCGCCGAAGCGCCCCATGTTGACCGCGCTCTGGATCGTGAAGACCATGCCGGTGAAGATCGCGGCGGTCATCGCGACCCCGAGCGAGCGCACCCCCATCACCTCGATCTCCTGCACGATCAGCAGGAAGTACTTCGGCGGCAGCGCGAGGCTCCGGAAGACCTGGCGGGTCAGAAGGCCGACCCCGCCATACCACACGATGGTGCGTCTCAGATATCCTTCCATCGGTCAGTCCGCGCGCTCCTTCGCGAAGCTCTCCACGAAGCGCCGAAAATCGGCGCGCCACGTCTCGAACGCGGCCGGCGGCGCGGCGTAGGCGAAGTCGTACACGCACGCGCCGTCCTGCAGCACGTAGGCTTCGATTCGGGTCGGCGGGCCGTCGGCGTCCGCGCGGCCGTCCAGCACCCGATGCAGCGCCGCCCGCCCGTTCACCGAGACCTCGCCTTGCTCGATGGTCGCGCGGTCTCGCAGCCCGATCAACAGGCGGCCGAGCAGCACACCGGCGCTTCGGGGTGTGGCGCTCGCGTCGCACTCGGCGTTGGCGAGCATCGCCGCAACGCCGTCCTGGTGATGGAGCTCGAGGTCGGCCTTGCTGTCGGCGGCCACGGACCACTCGGCGCCCGGCAAGGTCAGTCGATACCCCTTGCTCGAATGGTAGACGCCGTTCTCGATCCGACGGCCGGCGCCGGCGCATCCGACGAATGCGAGCACGGCCCCCAGCGCGAGCGCCAGCGGCGCCCGACCCACGCTCGGCTACCGATCCGGCGTGGACCGGGCCGCGTGGCGTTGCGCCAGCTCTTTCAGGACCTCGCGGAGCGGTATCCCACGCGCGCCGAGCAGCACGAGGGTGTGGAACCACAGGTCGGCGACTTCCTCGGTGAGCCGCCGGTCGCCCTCTCCACCGAGCGCCGCCGTGATCACCTCGGTCGCCTCTTCACCGATCTTCCGGCACATCGCGGGCTCGCCGGCGGCCAGCAGGCCGGCGACGTACGAGCCCGATGGCCGGCTCCTCTTCCTCTCCTCGATGGTGCGCTCGAGCCGCTCGAGCATCGTCGACGCGGCCGGGCGGGGTTCGGCGCCTTCGTCTCCTTTGAGCGCCGTGAAGAAGCACGTGCGCTGCCCGGTGTGACAGGCGACACCCTCCTGGTGAACCTGGACAAGCAGCGTATCGCCATCGCAGTCGGCATAGACCGACTGCACGTGCTGGACGTGTCCGGACGTCTCGCCCTTCCGCCACGGCTTTCCGCGCGAGCGCGACCAGAAGTGGGTCACGCCGCTCGACAAGGTGGCCTCGACGGCGGCGCGATCCATCCATGCGACCATGAGCACCTCGCCGGTGTCGGCCTCTTGAACGACCGCCGGCAGCAGGCCCTGGGGGTCGAAGCGAAGCTCGTCGAGCGTCACGACTCGCTCCGCACTTCGACGCCGCGGCCGCGCAGATAGGCCTTGGCCTCGGCGATCGTGTGCGTACCGAAGTGAAAGATCGACGCCGCGAGGGCCGCGTCGGCGCAGCCGTCGACCAGCCCCTCGTAGAGGTGCTCGAGCGAGCCGGCGCCGCCCGAAGCGATCACCGGGACCGACACGCGCTGCGAGACCGCGCGCGTGAGCTCGAGGTCGTAGCCGTCCTTGGTTCCGTCGCGGTCCATGCTCGTCAGGAGGATCTCGCCCGCGCCGAGGTCGACCGCCTCGCACGCCCACTCGATTGCGTCCCGCCCGGCCGGACGGCGTCCGCCGTGGGTGAAGACGCCCCAGCGCGCCGGCGCGCCGGCGCGATCCGGCTCGCGCCGGGCGTCGATCGCCACCACGATGCACTGGCTGCCGAATCGCTCGACCGCCTCGCGGATCACGGCCGGACGCTCGAGGGCCGCGGTGTTCAGCGAGATCTTGTCCGCTCCGGCGCGCAATAGCCGGCGCACGTCGTCGACCGAGCGGATGCCGCCGCCGACCGTGAGCGGCATGTAGATGCCTTCGGCCGTACGCCGGACCACGTCGAGCATCGTGTCGCGCGCCTCGTGCGACGCGGTGATGTCGAGGAACACGAGCTCGTCGGCGCCCTGCGCATCGTAGGCCAGCGCGGCCTCGACCGGATCGCCCGCGTCGCGAAGATCGACGAACTGCACGCCCTTGACGACGCGGCCGTCCTTCACGTCGAGGCACGGGACGACGCGCTTGGCCAGCACGGTCAGCTCTTCGGGGAAGGCGCTGGCCCGGCCGACGCCGCTTGCTTGGCCACGCGCAGATCGATCGCGCCCGTGTAGAGGGCGCGGCCGACGACGGCGCCGACGACGCCGTCGATCGCGGCAAGCCGCGCCAGATCTTCCACGCGGCCGACGCCGCCCGACGCGAGGACCGGCAGCGCGACCTCGCGCGCCAGCGCGGCGGTGTCTTCCACGTTCGGGCCGGCTTCCGTGCCGTCGCGGCTCACGTCGGTGTAGAGCAGCGCGGCAGCGCCCGCCGCGCGCGCCCGCGCGCCGATCTCCACCACGGTGTCCTCGACGACCTCGGTCCAGCCCTTGACGGCCACCTGCTGGCCCTTGGCGTCTACCGCGACGATGATCCATCCGGAATGGCGGCGGCAGACCTCGTCGAGGAACGCGCGATCGAGCGCCGCGCGCGTGCCCACGACGGCCCATCGGGCGCCGGTCTCGAGTGCTGCCTCGACCGCGCGAAGATCGCGAAGGCCGCCGCCGACCTCGACGGGAACCGGCGCCATCGTGGCGACGATCTTGGCGACGAGCGCGGTCTGCCGCGGCTCGCCGGCGAACGCGCCGTCGAGATCGACGACGTGCAGCCGCTCGGCGCCGAGCTCCTTCCACTGGAGCGCCACCGCCACGGGGTCGTCGGAGAACACGGTCTCGCGGTCGCTGCGCCCCTGATGCAAGCGCACGCACCGCCCGCCGCGCAGATCGATCGCCGGGATGACGATCACCGCCCGCTCTTCACGACCGCGGCGAAGTTTTCCAGCATGCGGAGCCCCCACCGCTGACTTTTCTCGGGATGAAACTGCGTGGCGTGGATGCGACCCACCTCGATCGCCGCGGCAAATCGAACCCCGTACTCGCACCAGGCACTACGCAGAGCCGAAAGCGTGCCTTGGGCGTCGGATCGGGCATGCGGAGCGTCAGATCGGGCGTCCGGAGCCACGTGCGCCTGTCTCAGGCCACCCTCGGTCAAAGCGGTGCTCACGGACCCCGCTACAACGGGCCCCGCTACAACCGGATAATACGAGTGCACGAAGTAGAAGTGGGCGCCCGACGGGATGCCGTCGAACAGCTTCAGGTCGCCCGCGTGCTCGACGCGATTCCAGCCCATGTGCGGAATCTTTCGGCCTTCCGGCAGCCGGCGCACGGCCCCCGGGACGACGTCGAGACCGCGCCCCTCGCCGAATTCGTCGCTCGTCGAGAACAGCAGCTGATAGCCGAGGCAGATGCCGAGGAAGGGCCGGCTGCCGTCGAGCGCGCGCCGGAGTGCCTGCACGAGGCCCAGGCGTTCGAGGTTGGCCATCGCGTCGTGAAACGCGCCGTCGCCCGGAAGCACCACGGCGTCCGCCTCGTCGACCGCTCGCGGATCCTGCGTGATCGACGCCGGGATGCCGACACGCCGGAACGCCTTCTCGACCGAGCCGAGATTGCCCCGGCCGTAATCGACTATGGCAATCACAACGTGCCCTTCGTCGACGGCATGATCCCGGCGATGCGCGGATTCAGACGCGTCGCCTCGGCCAGCGCGCGCCCGACGGCCTTGAACACCGCCTCGGTCACGTGGTGCAGGTTGTGGCCGTAGTGCATCGTCACGTGGAGCGTGATCTCCGCGTTGAACGCGAACGCGCGGAAGAACTCCTGCAGCAGATCGAGATCGAAGTTCGACACGCGGGCGCGGGCGACCGGCACGCTGAAGACCAGGAACGGGCGCCCGGAAAGGTCGACCGACGACGACACCAGCGCCTCGTCCATCGGGATGTACGCGGTCCCGTAGCGCACGATGCCCCGCTTGTCGCCGAGGGCCTGCCGGAGGGCCTGGCCCAGGACGATGCCCACGTCCTCAACCGTGTGGTGCTGGTCCACCTCGACGTCGCCCTGCGCCTCGACCGCCAGGTCCATCAGGCCGTGCTTCGACCACGCCTCCAGCATGTGGCTGAAGAACGGGATCGGCGTCTGCACCTTAGAGGCGCCGGTGCCGTCGATGTTGAGGTGGAGCGTGATCTCCGTCTCCTTCGTCTTGCGGTCGACGCGCGCGTGCCGGCCGGTCGAATCGGCGCTCATGGGTGTGTCCCTCCGTCGGTCTCGAGCCGCAAGGCGGCCGCGTTGCCGTGCCCGTCCAGGCCCTCGATGCGGGTCAGGGTCTTGAGGTGCGGCGCGGCGGCGCGCAGTCCGCCGCGCGAGTACTCGATGATGCTCGAGCGCTTCACGAAATCGTCGGTCGAGAGGGGCGACGCGAATCGCGCCGTCCCGGCCGTCGGCAGCACGTGATTCGGCCCCGCGACGTAGTCGCCGACCACCTCGGGCGTGTGGCCGCCGAGGAAGATCGCGCCGGCGTGCTTGACTCGCGGCAGCAGCGTGGCCGGCGCCGCGACCAGGAGCTCGAGGTGCTCGGGCGCCAGGAGATTGGCGAGCGTCACCGCGTCGTCGAGGTTGGCGACCCGGATCAGCGCGCCGTTGGCCTGCAGCGAC
>DATEMW010000202.1:0-12344 GCA_035275385.1 Candidatus Methylomirabilota bacterium
CGCGGGCTGCCCGAAGCCGGCCGCGGGCCCGTCGAAGTGAAGGTCGGCGAGGGCGTCGCCGGTAAGGTCGTCGAGATGGGCGAGGCGGTGGTCGTCGAGGACATCGAGAAGGATCCCCGCTTCGGCCAATCCAACGACCCGCGCTACGGCGGCGGCTCGTTCATCTGCATGCCGCTGCGCGTGGCCGAGCGGATCGTCGGCGTCGTGAACCTCTCGAAGAAGGAAGTCGCGCCGGGACAGACCGGCGTGTTCAGCCAGACCGATCTGCAGTTCCTCAACGCGCTGGCCACCTACACCGCCTACGCCGTCGACAACGCGCGTCTCTTCGAGGAGGCGCAGCAGGCCGCGCAGCGCCTGCAGGAAGTGGTCGAGGACCAGAAGCTCCGGCTCACCCTGGCCCAGCAGCAGATGATCCAGGCCGCCAAGCTCTCCGCGCTCGGCGAGCTCGTCGCGGGCGTGGCCCACGAGCTCAACAATCCGCTGACCGTGCTGGTCGGCGCCAGCGACATCCTCGAGCAGCAGGCGCCCGAGCCGCTCAAGGAATACGCCGAGATGATTCGCGAGTCGACCAACGCGGCGCGCTCGATCGTGCGCGGCCTGTTGACGTTCGGCCGCCAGATGCCGCTCGAGCGGCGCCACGTGATGCTGGACGAGCTCATCGACAAGGTGCTCGCCCTCACCGCCGCCGACCTCAGGATCGAGAGCGTGAAGATCGACCGCGACATGGCGCCCGACCTGCCGCCGGTGTGGGCCGACGGCAATCAGCTCCAGCAGGTGCTCGTGAACCTCGTGACCAACGCCAAGCAAGCGATGGCCGAGCAGCCCGAGGGCCAGCGGCGAATCACGATCGCCACCCGCGCGCTCGGCTCGGACCGCGTGCAGATCACCCTGCGGGACACCGGGCCGGGCATTCCGGCGGACGTCCTGCCGAAGATCTTCGATCCATTCGTCACCACGAAGGGCTCGGCGGGCACCGGGCTCGGGCTCAGCATCTCGTACGGGATCATCCGGGAGCACGGCGGTCTGATCACCGCGGAGAGCCTTCCGGGCCAGGGCGCGACGTTCACGATCGACCTGCCCGTCGGCAGCGCCGGCGCGGCGGCCGCCGAGACCGGCCCGACGGTGAATCTCGACGGCAAGCGCATCTTGATCGTCGAGCACGACCAGGCGGTGCAGAAGATCCTGCTCGAGCACCTCGAGCCGACGGGCTGCACCGCGCTCACCGTCGCGCGCGCCGACGAGGCGCGCCAGCATCTGCGCGACGGGATCGATCTGGTGGTCGCGGACTTCAACCTCGACGGGGTCGACTGGCTCGAGCTCCTGAACCAGGTCGCGGCCCGCGGCACCGCGGTCGGGCACCGGTTCATCTTCATCACCGCCGGCCCCGTCGGCGAAGAAGCCGACAAGGCGCTGCGCAACGCCGGCGCCGCGCTCCTCTACAAGCCGTTCACGGGCGCTCAGTTCCTCGACGCGATCCGCGCGACCGCGAGCTGACCCGCCCGCTCACCCAGCGCAGAAATTTCTTCCGGTTGCCGCGAGCCGCCCACTACCCTGTTGGCGGAATCTGCAGCGTCGCGTTGCCGCGAATACAACCGAGAGGGGCCTGACCGTGCTGCGCCGATTCTCGAGAGACGTCGCGATCGACCTGGGAACGTCGAACACGCTCGTGTTCGTGCAGGGCGAGGGGATCGTCGTCAACGAGCCGTCGATCGTCTCGATCCACGAGGACGACCACTCGGTCCTGGCCGTCGGCAACGAGGCCAAGGCGATGATCGGCCGCACACCGCCCCAGATCCGCGTGATCCAGCCGTTGAAGAACGGCGTCATCGCGGACTTCGAGATGACCGAGAAGATGCTGAGCTACTTCATCGCGCGCACCCAGCGGTGGCTGCGCACGATCCTCAAGCCGCGCGTGGTGGTCGGCGTCCCGGCCGGGATCACGCAAGTCGAGCGCCGGGCGGTTCGCGACTCGGCGCGCCATGCCGGTGCCCGCGAGGTGTACCTGGTCGAGGAGCCGGTGGCCGCGGCGCTCGGCGCCGGGTTGCCGGTCCAGGAGCCGGGCGGGAACTTGATCGTGGACATCGGCGGCGGCACCACCGAAGTGGCCGTGATCTCGCTGGCCGGCGTCATCTTCTGCACGTCGGTCCGGGTGGCCGGCGACGAGATGGACGAGGCCGTGCTGCAGCACATCAAGAAGCACTACAACCTCCTGATCGGCGAGCGGCAGGCCGAGGAGCTCAAGCTCACCCTGGGCTCGGCGTGCCCCGGAGCGGCCACGGTGCGCTCGGTGGAGGTCAAGGGCCGCGATCTGGCCGACGGCATCCCGAAGACGATCAGCCTGAGCGACGAAGAGATCCGCGAGGCGCTCCGCGAGCCCGTCACGACCATCATCGAAACGGTCCGCACGTGTCTGGAGCGGACCCCGCCCGAGCTGGCGGCGGATCTGGTCGACTCGGGGATCGTCCTCACCGGTGGGGGGAGCCTCTTGCCGGGGCTCGATCGGCTGCTCGTGCAGGAAACGCAGCTTCCCGTGAAGATCGCGCCCGATCCCATGTCGTGCGTCGTCCTCGGCCTCGGCCGCGCCCTGGACGAGATCGACCTTCTCAGGCGGGTTTCCGGGCCGGTTTGACCCCCGGGACCGGCCCTCAGGCCCCTCTACGCAATTCTTGGGGCCCTGGAGGGTGACGTTCTATCCTTGGGGCGATGAGCGTCCTGACTCCGCCACGACCCGCGCAGCGCGCGACCCCGAACCGGCCGGCACTGTTCATCGTGTCTCGTGACCTTCCCGGCCGCTACAACTCGCTGGCGTTCGCGTTCGACGGCGACCGCGCGGTGCGCGT
Source organism: Candidatus Methylomirabilota bacterium (assembly GCA_035275385.1). Classification (GTDB taxonomy): domain Bacteria; phylum Methylomirabilota; class Methylomirabilia; order Rokubacteriales; family CSP1-6; genus AR31. The sequence continues at coordinate 2,841 of DATEMW010000202.1, forward strand.
GATCTTCGACCGTCGCCGCGCGGATCGCCGCCGGGCGGACACGACGCCCGCGGTCGAGCGGCGCAAGGAAGACCGCCGATCGGCCGATCGTGATTCGGCGATGCGGCTGACCGGCTGGGTTCAGGTCGAGCCGGAATAGACGGCCCGCGGCCCCCGCCGCCGGGGCGCCTAGTTGTTGATCCACTCCTTCATGAAGCGCCCGTAGCAGTCCCGCTCGCCCGGCATCTTCGGCCAACCCGCCAGAAGCCGCGCGGAGGCCAGCAAGAGCCGATCTTTCAGATGCGTCGAGTTGTGGCCGTATTCCTCGAACGTCGAGTGCGTGATCTTCTGGTTGTGCGGGTCATCCTGGAACTTGCACGCGGTGAGGGCCACCTGGGCCAGATACGCCGACCGGTCGGCGCCGGATTTCAGATAGGCGGCGGCGACCGCTGTCGTGCGCGCGATGTCGAAGGCCAGGATGGCCTCGTCGAGCTCGCGCAGGAGCTCCTGCGGCGAGCGGCCCGTGCGGTCGAACCCGGTCGCCTCGCGCTCGAGGACCGAGGAGGAGAGCTTGTTCGAGCGCGCGACGTCGTTGACGAAGTTCGCCATCATGTAGAGCACGCGCGGCTGATACGGATTGTCGCTCGTACGCATCCAGTAGTTCGCCACGTTGCAGTAGTCGAACGGATGCTGGCCGTCGGTGAACTGCCGCGGCACGGTCGTGCGGAGGATCAGCTCGGCGGCGCCCACCTGGATCGTGTCGCCCAGGCTCTTGAGCGATTTGCCGTTGCGCAGGTGCGTCGTGACCAGGCTCCAGATGGTCTCGGCATCGGCCTGCATGAGGAGCTGGACCATCTCCTCCGCCTCGGCCGGCGTGAGCGGCGTCGTGTTCGTCCGCTTGAGGCCCTTACCGGAATCCGGGAGCTCGGCCGCGATGGTTACGCACGCGGCGTCATATAGCGAGTAGTAGAGCGGACCCACGGCCATGTCGGGCACGCAGATGTAGAAGACGCCGCGCGCCCGGTCCCAGCCGATGACCTCCGCCAGGTCTGTCGCGGCGCGCGCGCGAAGAGCCTTGTGGCCGGTGTTGCGCGCCTTGCGTCCGGCGACGGTGTCCTGAAGATCGATCAGGCCCAGGAACAGCATCTGGTCGCGTAACGCGGCCCGCGCGCTCGGGTCCTCGGCCAGACCGAGGAAGAGCCCGTAGGACTGGCGCACGTCGCCGCTGATCGTCGCCACCATGTGAGCGTGCAGCCGCTCCTCGAGCGGACCTTCCTGCACGATCGGCGGCTGCTCCTTGTGCCAGACGACCGGGCCGTAGCTCGGCGGCGGCACGTTCATGCCTTTCATGGTCGCGTAGCGGCCGGGGTAGCGCCCGAGCAGCTGGTTCCAGATGTCGAGTCCCGCCGGGATGTACCAGACGCCCTGCAGGAACGGCAGCATCCGATACTCCTCGGGCAGGTAGGGCGCGAGGCTCGCCGCGGTCCTGAGCCCGAGGATCGTGTGGTCGTTGTTGATGAGCGTGATCTGCCCGTCGCGCACGTTGATGTGGCTCGGCACCTGGACGAACGGCGCCTCCGCGGTGGTCACGACGTCGAGCGCGTCGGCCATCGACTGCCCGTCGCGCTTGACCATCCGGAAAAAGAGATCGGTGGTGCGGGGCTGATCGCGTTCGAGGATGGCGTCGGTCAGCAGATCCAAGGACTTGGTCATGGCTCTCTCCCCGCGCAATCGTGCCTCTGGTGCGTCCTCGTCGTCAAGGGCCCTAGCGAGCGCGCTCGAGCTTGGGCGCGACCTCCTCGGCGAAGAGCCGCATCGACCGGAGCGCGAGCTCGGTCGGGAGCCCCGGCAGCGCCATCAGCAGGAGGACGCGCTCGTAGCGGGTCGCCTCGAGGTACTGTTCGAGCCCGTCGCGCACCTCGTCGGGCGTGCCCACGATAGCCCAACCGTCAGCCAGATAGTCCTCGAAGGCGCGCAGGCGAAGGAGCGAGCGATCGAACGAGCTCGGCACCGAGCCGCCGGTCGAATCCGAGCGCAGCGCCGACATGCGTCGCTGGTAGCCCATGAACGGCGCTTCGGTGGCGCGGAGCGCCTCGTCGTGCTGGCGCGCGACGTGAACCACGCGCATGCCCCACCCGCGACGCTCGAGCGCGGCGATCTCGGGCTCAGCGCGGCCGGCGGCGAGCGCGGTCTCGCGATAGAGCGTGTGCCGCCGCTGCAGCTCGGGAACCGGCACGAAGAACGACGAGAGCGCCGGCAACCCCAGGCGCGCCGCCGAGAGCACGCTCTCCTCGCTGTTGGCGGCGATGTAGAGCGGCGGATGCGGCCGCTGTGCCGTGGCCGGACGTACGTGCAGGCGCTCGGCCGAGTGGAAGCGCCCCTGGAAGTCGAACGGCTCGCCGCTCCACGCCCGGCGCATCAGCGCGATCCCCTCCTCCACGCGCTCTCGGCTGTCGGCGCGATCGGACTGGAAGGTCTGGTAGTCCTGCAAGGTGCCGCCGCGGCCGATCCCCACGTCGAGGCGGCCGCCGCTCACGACGTCGAGCACCGCCAGCTCCTCCGCGAGGTCGACGGGATGGTGCAGCGGCAGGAGGCTCACGCCCATGCCCAGACGCAGCTTCGCGGTGCGCGCCGCGACGAACGAGGCCAAGACTTGAGGCGCGGGGCACAGGCCGTAGTCGTTGAAGTGGTGCTCGGCGATCCACACGGACGAATAGCCGAGCGACTCGGCCGCCAGCATCTGGGCGAGGCCGGACTCGTAAACGCTCTGCTCGCTCCACGCCTCGTCGCGCTGCATCAGGAAGAACAGCCCGAATTCCATTCGCGCCTCCGTCTCCGCGCTACGGCGATTCGATCCTCGGTGGGGGACTGACCGAAGTGTACGACACGAGCACCTTGCCGATCTTGGTGTCGCTGTTGAAGAGCCCCATCGCCGCGATTCGCCGATGCTCGGCCTCGGCGACCTTGCCGATCCCTTCGGCGTAGAACGTGTACAGCGTGTCCCGGACCGAGACCGTCGCGAAGATGTCGATCTGGTACTCGGTCTTGATCAGGCTCGCGCGGAAGCTTCCGGCCGGCGTGGTCACGCGATAGACGCCGGTGTAGACGGTCGTGGCCCGGATTCGTCCCGTGTACCACTTGAGACCGGGGCTCGCCAGGCTGTAGACGTCGATCCGGCCGTCGAACACGCGCGACTCACCCGGATCGAGACCGGCGACCAGATAGATCAGCGGAGGCTCGAAGTAGACGAGCCCGCGATAGGGATGCGTGATCTGGCTCGGCAGGACCAGGCTGCTGACGCCGACCTCACGCAGGAAGAGCGTGGAGTCCTGGCCGATCGTGCGCTTCCACGTCTCGCCGCGCGCGGTGACGGAGACGGGCGTCAGGCTCTCCACTTCGGTTTCGCCCCGGCGCACGCCGGACGTGATCCGATATCGCCATTCACCCATCTGCCAGCGCGCGAGCCGCTCGAACCCGCTCAACCGGTGCGCCGATTCCGCGTTGCCGATAACGCCGTCGCCCAGGATCTGGAGCAAGTCGATCTCCGCCAGGCTGGGCGACGCGACCTGCGCGCTCGACCTCGCGGGGCCGATCACGCTCGCCGAGACGATGACGAAGACGATTGGGGCGAGGGAACGGACGAGGCCCGCGCGCGGCATGGGTGCGCATGATACCGCCGCTCAGCGAAGAGGCAAAAAGGCGGAGTGCCGTTTCATTGAGCGCCGCGTCGGCACGCGATCAGGCTGCGAAGGACGTGAGCAGTGCGTAAGTCTCCGCGAGATCGACAGAATTCTGCGCTGCCGGCTGGTCGTCGATTGGCACAGCGGCTGCAATTGAATCGTCGCGGATTCGACGCGCTGATCGCAACATGCCGTTGCGACCATGAAAGAGCGCGTCGATATGCAGTGAGCGAGTCACACAGCAAAAACCGCTGGGCTCTGTCACGAAACGGAGATGTGATGGCGAAGCGAATTCTGGTCCCGATCGAGCGAGCGAAGGATATGGAGTTTGCCCTGCGCATGGCGGGGATGATCGTGCGTGAGAGCGGCGGCGTCGTCCGCCTGCTCGCCGTGATCCCGATTCCGAAGCCCATCTACGACAGCCGGCACTGGCTGGTCGTGAGCACGGATCAGCAGATGGAGCGTCTCGCCACAGCGGCCGCCGAGCGGCTCAAGCGGATCGCCGCCCTCGACCTCGACGACGTGCCGGTCGAGACGTCGGTGGTCTTCGGCGATCGCGCCGTCGAGGTCGGCCTCGAAGCCGAGTGCTTCGACGCCGACCTCGTCGTGATGCCGTGGGCTCCGCGGCCGGGACCCGCCGCCCGCATGCGGCTGATGGCGCGCCGGCTGCTCGCGGGCCGACGCGCGCCCCAGTTCGACGTGCTGAGCGTGTCGGCGCTGCGAGCCGAGCCGACGCGCTGACCGCGAGCCTCAGCCCAGCACCGAATCCACGATCGCCAGCGGCTGTCCGCCGGGCACGAACGTGACCTCGGCCACGCCGATCATGCGCCGTGCGTCCGCCTCCGGAATCTTCATCGGGCCGGGCGACGGCGCTGCACCCGGCGCCGGCTGGGGAAATGCGGTCGACATCGCGGTGTGGAACCGCACGTTGCCCTCGACCTTCGTCATCACCTGGTGGATGTGCCCGTTGAGCACCGTGACCGAGCCGAAGCGCTTGAGCGAGGCCAGCGCGCGCTCGGCGTCCTCGGTGGCCCAGCCCCACTGCGGGTAGACCGCCCACAGCGGGATGTGGGCGAACACGACGACGGGCGTGCTGCTCGTCAACGGCGCCAGATCCTTCTCGAGCCATTCGATCTGATCCGCACCGAGTGCGCCTATCCCCTCGCCCTTGTACTTGAGCACGTTGACCAGGCCGACGAAGTGCGTGCCTCGATAGTCGAAGCTTTGCCAGCCGCGCTCACCGACCGTGCCCTTGCCGTAGCGGGCGAGGTATTCCTTGCCCCCGTCGAGGAACACGTCGTGCTCGCCGGGCACGTAGAACACGCGCTCGGTCCTGACACCTTTGAGCAGCTCGGCGACCGTATCGAAGGCGCCCGCCTTCTGACCGTGCGTCTGATCGCCCGTGTGGATCACGAACGCCGGCGCCGGCCGCAGCGCGTTCACGCGCTCGATGAGCTCTCGGAGCGTCGCGGCCGCGTCGCCGTTGGCCTGGCCCTTGAAGCCGATGTGGGTGTCGCTGATCTGCACGAAGCTGAAGCCCGCAGCGGGACTGTCCGCGGCCTCGACTTGCTGGACGGTGCGCGAGGCCAACACGCCGCCCGCCGAGGTCCAGACGAGCGCCGAGCCCGCCCACGCCATGCACTCGAGAAATCCGCGTCGATCGAGCCGATCCATAGATGCCTCCTGTTGTTGGCCGGACCGTGTCACTTCACCACCACGGTGGCCCGCATTCGGGGATGGAGCGCGCAGAAGTACTCGTAGACCCCGGGCCGGCTGAACGTCTGCGCGAACGTTTCGTCGTTGCCGAGCCCTCCGGAGCCGAACGCGCCGGTGGTGGACGTGATCGTGTGGGTCTCCTCGTCGTGATTCGTCCACGTCACGGTCGTTCCCTGCCGGATCTCGAGCGCGGTGGGCGCGAACCTGAATTCCTTGATCTCGACGCCGGCCGCGCCGGACCCGAGCGCGTGAGCGGCGCTCGCAACGATCAGCGCGAGCCCGAGCAACGCAAGAGCCACTGTCTTCATCGCCGCCCTCCTTTCCTCACCCCTGCCAACGCCGGTAGGACGCCGGCGTTCCACGGAACGAACGGCGCCTTCGCGCGTTATGGAGGGCGAGGGGCCTTCATCTCGGTGCTATCGTGGGCGCGTGGCGGCTTGGAGCGATCACCCGTGAGCGCTGTCGCGAACCAGGCACTGGCGTACGTCGACGCCCTGCACAACCTGGCGCGCTACCTCACGGGGAACGAGACGGACGCCGAGGATCTGGTTCAGGAGACCTACGCGCGGGCGCTCAGGGCCGAGCACCAGTTCACGCCCGGCACGAATCTGAAGGCATGGCTGTTCCGGATCTTGCGCAATACGTTCCTGAGCTCGTATCGGCGCCGGCGCAACGATCCCACGATCGGCGGGCTCGACACGGTAGCTGCCGAGGCCGAGGGCGGCGGCGCCTCCGAGTGGCTGCTCGGGGATCTGGAGCTCGACCGCCTGCGCAAGGTGGTGGCCGACGAGATCGAGTCGGCGCTGATGACCTTGTCGGAGGAGTCGCGCACGGTGATCTTGCTCGATCTGGAGGGTTTGACCGAAGCGGAAGTCGCCGACGTCGTCGGGTGCGCGGTCGGCACCGTGAAGTCGCGCCTGGCCCGCGCTCGCGCGGCGCTTCGGACCAAGCTCAAGGACTACGCGCGATGAGCGATACGGGGCACGCGGTGAGGAGCGCATGACCTGCGATCAGGTGCGGCGGCATCTCCTCGACTATCAGCAGGGGCGCCTGCAGCTCGAAACGCAGGGCGCAGTGCGCGCCCATCTGGACGGCTGCGCACAATGCACCCGCGCCGACGCGGTCGAGCAGGAGCTGACGCGGCTCCTCGAGCAGCGCCTGCCGCAACACCCGGCCTCGCTCGCGCTCAAGCGCCGCCTCGCCGCGCAGTGGTCGGCGCCCGTTCGCGAGCCCTCGCGCTGGAGCCGGTGGCGCGCGTCGCTGGCGCCGGCGCTGGCGGCGGCCGCGGTGCTCCTTCTGGCGATGCCGCTCGTCTACTACGAGCGTGCGCAGTCGCGCGCGGCGCGCGAGCAAGACGCGCTGGTGGCCGAGGCCGTGAACGATCATCTGCGGCTCCTGGCCAGTCAGCGTCCGCTCGAAGTCGAGAGCGGCGGTCTGCACCAGGTGAAACCGTGGTTCGGCGGGCGGCTCGACTTCGCGCCGGTCGTCACCTTCGAGGGCGACGCCGAGTTCCCGCTCAAGGGCGGCAGCGTGGCCTACTTCCGCGATCGCAAGGCCGCGGTGTTCGCCTACGCGCGGCGGCTGCACCCGATCTCGTTGCTCGTGTTCCGCGCCGACGGACTGCCGTGGCCCACGCGCGCTGCCGCGCGGATCGGCGGGGTCGAGGCGACGGTGGCCGCCGAGCGCGGCTTCAACGTGATCATGTGGCGGCGCGGCGAGCTCGGCTACGCGCTCGTCTCCGACGTCGACCCGAAGGAGCTGCGCGTGCTGGCCGCGCGGATCGCCGGAGAATCGTAACGCGCTAGGCGGTGGTCAGGAGCCGGCCGAATCCCGTGATGGGCTCTCGGACGCCGGCCATGCGCAGCGCCCGCCAGAACGACGCCTGATTCGATGAGATGACCGGCTTGCCGAGGTCGCGCTCGAGTAGCTCGAGCACGCCGACCGTCGGCAGCCCCGTGCCGCTCAGCAGCACGGCGTCGGCGTCGGGCGCGTCGGCCTCGCGCGCCAGACGATACGCGCGCTCTTCGGTCTCCTCGTAGATGTTCTCGACGTTGGCGAGTCTCTTGTAGCCGACCACGCGGAGCCCCGCCGCTTCCCAGTACGCGCGCCCCCGGGCGCTGATCGACTCGGGGTACGGCGTGCCGAGTGCCAGCTTCTTGACGCCGAGGTGCTGCAGGGCGGCGAGGATCGCCTGGGCCGCCGTGACCGAGCGAGTGGCGGTCAGCGACGCGAGGTGATCGGCCAGCACATGCTCGCGCGCGAAGCCGTTCGCGTAGCTCGCCGCGGTGAACGCGAGGACCACGACCGCCGGGTTCACGGCGGCCAGCGGCGGCGCCACCACCGGCAGCGAGTCCACGTAGGCGCGGGTGCGGTCCTCCATTCCCCCGTGCGCGCCGGGCGCGCTCGTCGAGGACGAGGAGTCGAGACGGGCGAAGTGGATCGAGACGCCCTCCGGGGCCATCCGATAGAGCTCGGGCTCCACGGTGGGATTTCCGGGCGGCACGAGCACGCCGATGCGAGTACGCCAGCCAAGCATGGCTCGTCATCCTCGCTCAACCGGGACGCAGAGTAAAGACGAGCCGACCGGCGTCCTCGCGAGGATCGCCGGCCGGCATAGAGCGGACCAGGGTCGGACTAGCGGCCGACGCCGAGCAGGAACAGGATCAAGATGAGCGTCAGCGGCGCTCCGAGAAGCCACAGCAGGATGTAGATCATCGCATTCCTCCCCACGCACGGCCGTGCTGGCGGTGCGGAATCTTCGAGAAGTTCAAGGTCATGCGCTCGCCGGAGCCCAACCAGCCTCCGACGACGGAGCCGGCGAGACCGAGCAACAGCGCCGTGAGCGAGCCGAGCGCGGCGTTGCGCGCCGCGAGCAGCGCTGCGGCGTTATCGGCCATCGGTGTCGCTTGCGCCGCCCAGGCCGGCGGCGCCGCGAGCCCGCCGTACCAGGCTCCGAGATAACCGCCCGCGCCGAGCGCGGCGAAGAACAAGAGACCGGGGACCGTCACGAGCCAGGCGATCGCGCCGTGGAGCATCGCGGTCTCGGGCCGCCGGGTGCCGGTGACCTTCGCGGCCGCCCAGCCGCCCAGGACGAACGAGAGAAACGCGCCGAACACACTGAACGCCAGGGTGATCAGCCGGAACTCGTGCCAGCTCGCGAAGTGCTGGCCGACCTGATGGGCGCCGACCGCAATCGCGGTGAGACCGAACACCAGCAACAGCGCGAGCGCCGACAGCGCCCCCACGAACACACCGCTCCAGGACACGTACCACGGCAGGAAGCCGTCGTCGGGCTCTACCGCGACCACCTCTTCGACTTCAACTCTTGCCATTGCGTTTTCCCTCGGATGCCCGCGGCTCGCGCTCCCAGTACTTCGCGCGGCCGAGGTGGGTATAGAGCCGCTCTTCGTGCTCGCGCGCCAGCGGCACGCTCGGATCGAACTCGGGAGCGGCTTCGATGTGTCGCTTCGACAGGTCGACATGGACCTTCGACTCTTCCCAGCTCACGTTCCGGATCCACTCGGGCGAGACCAGGACCTTGCGGCCGGGAAGCCAGTTCCGGGTGTCGACGATGATGTAGCGAATCGCCCACGACTCGTCGTCGACCAGGAAGTCTTCGACGTGGCCGATGTCGCCGTCGGTCGCGTGGATGTAGTAGCCCATCACGTCGCGCGCGCTGCGCAGATGCGGGTCGGCGTTCTCGCTTGCGCGGGCGATCTGCTCTTCGATCACGCGCTCGGCGGCGCTGGGCTGCGGCGCGGTCGGCAGCACGGGATACGCGAGCTCGCCCCAGCGGTACGGTCCGTCCCAGTAGTAGGGGTAACCGTAGTACTGCGAGAAGGCGATCTCCCGCTGCCGATCGACCGGGCGATCGCTGTCGACCGACGGACTCTCGCGCACCTGCTCCTTCGTCAAGGACGTGCGCAGCCGCGAGGCGCCGGGAACCGGCTGGAACGCGAACGGCGAGATCAGAACCTGTCGGCCCGGCAGCCACGTCCCGGTGTCGACGACGAGATAGCGCACCGTCCACGTGTGATCGTCGAAGTACAGATCCTGAACGCTGCCGATGTCGCCGTCCATCGCCTCGACCGTGACGCCTTTCAGATGACCGGCCGTCTGGAGCATACCG
>DATEMW010000203.1:0-18164 GCA_035275385.1 Candidatus Methylomirabilota bacterium
ACCCAGAACTCGCCGAGCTGAGCCGTCGCGACCTCGCGCAGCTTCTCGCGCATGTGCGTGACGTGAGCCTCGGGCGGTGTCACGCCGTGGAAACGCCACACGACCATCGGCGTCTCACAGATCTCGCACTCGGCGATCCAGCAGATATCGTCCTCGTGAAACCACGGCGTCATCTTCACGGCCTTGCACAGATCGCAGTCCTTGACCTTGGTGAATTCGGGTGAGGCCGGCGGAGTCGTGCTCATGGCCCCATACCCTACCTCAACCCGAGATCGGCGCGCCTCGCCGGCGCGTCTGCCTCGGTCTGCTACGATCGTGGCGTGATCGCGTTGGCCCTGGTGCTGGTGTCCCTCGGCGCGGGAGATCACGATCGATCGCTCACCGTTGACGGACTGACCCGCACGTACATCGCGCACGTGCCGCCTCGGGTCAGTGAAGGTCGGCCGTTGCCCCTCGTGCTGGCGTTTCACGGCGGCGGCGGCAACGCGTCGGGCTTCAAGGCGTACGCCGGGCTCGACGCGCTCGCCGACCGCGAGGGATTCGTGGTCGTCTACCCCGACGGATCGGGGCGCATGGGCCGGCGCCTCCTGACCTGGAACGCCGGCGGCTGCTGCGGCTATGCGGCGTCGCAGAACGTGAACGACGTCGCGTTCACGCTGGCGGTTGTGCGTGACGTGGCGCGCAACGTGGCGATCGATCCCGCACGCGTCTACGCCACCGGCCACTCGAACGGCGCGATGATGGCCTACCGCCTCGCCGTCGAGGCCTCCGAGCGCATCGCGGCGATCGCGCCCGTGGCCGGCGCAATGCAGGCGGCGAGCTTTCTACCGGCGCGCGAGGTCCCGGTGCTGCACGTTCACAGCGTCGACGATCCACGCGCGCTCTATGGAGGCGGCCTCGGGCCGCCGTTTCCGGGTACTCAGAGCCGCGTCACCCATCGCGCGGTCGAGACGGAGCTGCGCCGATGGATTGCCCACGACCGGTGTCCGGCCGAGCCGCGAACCGTGGAACAGCGCACGACACCGATCCGCGGCGGGCCGGCACATACCGCGAGCCTCCTGGTGTGGGGCCCGTGCGCCGGCGGCGCCGAAGTTCAGCTGTGGAAGCTGACCGGCGCGGGTCACGGCTGGCCGGGGGGACGCATACGGCTGCCCGAGAGCGTCATGGGGCCCGAAACGGTCACGATCGACGCCGCGCTGGAAGTGTGGCGGTTCGTGTCGCGCTTCCGCCGCCCCGACGCGCCCGGCCCAGAGGCTCGCTGAGCGTTCCATCTTCGCGGGGTCTGCCGCCGCGGATGATACGATCGATTCGTGAAGCAGCGCGGATTCGGCTTCATCGAGATCATCATCGTCCTGGCGGTGGTGGCGGTCGCCGGATTCCTCTTGATGCGCTACTTCACCTCGACCGCGAAGACGGTCGAGAAGCTGCAGCAGGATCGACCGCTCGCGCGCGCCAAGCTCGCCGCCGATCAGGCCACCTTGACGTCGGTGCAGGGGCTCGTGCGGAACTATCAGGCCGAGAAGGGGCAGTTTCCGCCGGACAAGACCGCGGTGGTCGGCCTTCTGGCTTCGCCGCCCCGGTTTCAGTGCCCGGGCAACGACTTCGAGTACGATCCCGCCAGCGGCACGCTCGGCCTGACCATCACCGACGACTCACGCTGCTGACCGGCTGCGCGCCGTCGCGCGCCCGCTCGAGCGCCTTCTGACTGCGGGAATCGTCCCCGCGCTTGCGTTACACTCAACGGGATGAACGAGGAGCCGAAGGAAAAGCCCAGTAACTTCATCCGGGACATCATCCTGGAGCACAACGCCAGCGGCCGCTTCGGTGGCAAGGTGATCACGCGCTTTCCGCCCGAGCCGAACGGCTACCTGCACATCGGACACGCGCAGGCGATCTCGATCGACTTCGGCATGGCCCGTGAGTTCGGCGGCCAGTGCCACCTCAGGTTCGACGACACGAATCCGACCAAGGAAAGCCAGGAGTACGTCGACTCGATCATCGACACCGTGCGGTGGCTCGGCTACGACTGGGGCAAGCACCTCTATTACGCGAGCGACTATTTCGAGCAGCTCTACGCGTGGGCCGTACAGCTCATCAAGGCGGGCCATGCCTACGTCGACGACCTGACGCAGGAACAGATCTCCGAGTATCGCGGCACCCTCACCGAGCCCGGACGCGAGAGCCCGTATCGCCGTCGCTCGGTCGAGGAGAACCTGGACCTGTTCGCGCGCATGCGCGCCGGCGAGTTCGACGACGGCTCGAAGACCTTGCGTGCGAAGATCGACATGAGCTCGGGCAACATCAACCTGCGCGATCCGGTCATGTATCGCATCCGCAAGGCGACGCACCACCGTACGGGCGACGCGTGGTGCATCTATCCCATGTACGACTGGGCGCACGGCCAGTCGGACTCGATCGAGGGCATCACGCACTCGATCTGCACGCTCGAGTACGAGGACCACCGGCCGCTCTACGACTGGTATCTCGACCAGCTCGGCGTGCATCACCCGCAGCAGATCGAATTCGCGCGCCTGAACCTGTCCCACACGGTCATGTCCAAGCGGAAGCTCCTGGAGCTCGTGCAGCAGGGGCTCGTCTCGGGCTGGGACGATCCGCGCATGCCGACTTTGGCTGGCTTGCGGCGGCGGGGCTACACGCCGGAAGCCATCCGCGACTTCGCCGAGCGCGTCGGCACCGCGAAGGCGGCCAAGGTCGTGGACATCGCGCTCCTCGAGCACTGCCTGCGCGAGGATCTGAACCGCCGCGCCGAGCGGCGCATGGCCGTGCTCCGTCCCCTCAAGCTCGTGATCGAGAACTATCCCGAGGGGCAGGTGGAGGCGATGGAGGCCGTGAACAACCCGGAAGACCCGGGGGCCGGCACGCGCAAGGTGCCGTTCTCTCGCGTCCTCTATATCGAGCAGGACGACTTCCGCGACCCCGCGCCGCCGAAATACTTCCGCCTCTCGCCCGGCGCCGAGGTGCGCCTGCGCTACGCGTTCATCGTCAAGTGCACGGGCGTCGAGCGCGACAGCGCCGGCCAGGTGACGACCGTCCAGTGCACGTACGACCCGGACTCGCGCGGCGGCGACTCGCGCGGCCGGCGCGTGAAGGGCACGATCCACTGGGTGTCCGCGTCCCACTCGATTCCGGCCGAGGTGCGGCTGTACGACCATCTCTTCGCGGCGCCCAGGCCCGACGACGCGGAGGACTGGCACTCGGCGCTGAACCCCAATTCGCTGGAGGTCGTGCGCGGCGCGCGGCTCGAGCCGTCGCTGGCGGGCTCCGACCGCGGCTCGCGCTACCAGTTCGAGCGCCAGGGCTATTTCTGCATCGACGAGCGCGACTCGTCGCCGTCCCGGCTCGTGTTCAACCGCACCGTGGGGCTGCGCGACACGTGGGCGAAGATCGAAAGCAAGGGGTAGGGGAATCATGAGCACTGCCGACTCGGTTCGAGGACGCGCTACCGTGGTCCAGCCCAGCGAAGGCGACTCGTTCTGGCAGCCCGTGCCCGCCAACGGCCACGCCGATCCGAAGCTGACGCCCGCCAACACGCGGTTCGACGCGCTGTCGATGGGCTATCAGACGATCGCGCCCAGGAGCCGCGTGCGTGAGCACTCGCACGGAGATCAGATCGAGCTGCAGATCTGCTTCCGCGGGCGCGGCCGGGTCGTGGTCGACGGCGTCAGCCATCCGCTCGTGCCGGGCACGGCGTGCTTCCTCGGCTACGACGTCAAACACGAGATCATCAACGAGACCGACGACGAGCTCGTGATGCTCTGGCTCGTCTCGCCGTCCGGCCTCGAGACCTTCTTCAAGTCGATCGGCCGGCCGCGCACGCCGGGCGAGCCGGCGCCCGAGCCGTTTGCGCGGCCGACCAACGACCTCGACATCGAGCGCGCGTCGGGGATGACCTACACACGCCCGACGCCGACGCCAGAGCGGTAGTCGGCCCCACATGTCGTCCGCCGGCGAGTCCGATCCCGCGAGCCTGATCGAGGCGTACTTCGAGCGCGGCTGGACCGACGGGCTGCCCGTCGTCCCGCCGACCGAGAAGTCGATCGCCGAGATGCTCGCGGGCGGGGCGCTGCGCCGCGACGAGGTGCTCGGCGAGATCGCGGGACGGAACACCGTGGTCCTCGCTGAGAAGGTCGCGATCAACGCGGTGCTTGCCGGTTGTCGTGCCGAGTACATGCCGGTGGTCGCCGCCGCGGTCCGCGGGCTCTGTCATCCCGACTTCTCGTACCACGGCCCCGCCTCGAGCACGGGCGGCTCGGCGATGGTGCTGATCGTCAGCGGTCCGGTGACGCGGCGCATCGGCCTGAACTCGGGCAACAATGCGTTCGGGCAGGGCTGGCGGCCCAACGCGACGATCGGCCGCGCGGTGCGGCTCACCATGATGAACGTGATGCAGACGCGACCCGGCTTCCTCGATCGCGCCACACTCGGCAATCCGGGGAAGTACTCCTTCTGTTTCGCCGAGCGTGAAGACGATCTACCCTGGGAGCCGTTCCACGTCACCCGCGGTCTCGGCGCCGATCAGAGCGCGGTGACCGTGTTCGCGTCCAACAGCGTGTATCAGGTCTACAACCAGCTCGCCGCCGAGCCCGAGCCACTCATGCGTTGCTTCGCCGACGCGCTCTCGAACCTCGGCCTCCCCAACGTGAAGGGTTTCAATCAGGCGCTCATCGTCCTGGCCGGCGAGCACGCGGAAGTGGTTCGTCAGAGTGGTTGGGCGCGAGGGGACGTGCAGCGCTTTCTGATCGAGCACACGCGTCGTCGCGTCGCCGACCTGAAGCGCGCCGCGCGCCTGTCGGGTGAGGTGGCGCCCGCCGACGAGACCACGTGGCGCCACCTGTTCGAAAAACCCGAGGACATCCTGATGGTCTTCGCGGGCGGCCGGGCCGGAAGCTGGTCGGCATGTCTGCCCGGGTGGGGCAACAAGTGGACGAAGGCGGTCACGACGCCGATAGGAGAGATCGCATGAGCACGCCGCTGTTCGACCCCACCGCCGAGCCGGTCGGACGAGAGGTGAAGATCGCGCCACGGCCGCCGCGACTGGACGGGCTGCGGATCGGTCTGGTCGAGAACACGAAGTTCAATTCCGACGTGCTGCTGCACCGCCTTGCCGACCGGCTGGGTCGCCTTCACGGCATGACCGTGGCCCGCATGGTGCGCAAGCGCTCGCCGAGTCACGAGGTCGACGAGTCGTCGGTGGAGGCGCTCCGGAAACAGAGCGATTTCGTCGTCTCGGGCATCGGTGACTGAGGGTCCTGCTCGTCGAGCAGTGTGCTCGACGCGATCCTCTTCGAGCGGGCCGGCGTGCCGGCCATCGCGATCGTGACAGAGCCCTTCCGCGCCACCGGCGAGGCGATGGCGAGCAGCTGGGGCATGCCGGGCTACCGGTTCCTCGAAGTGCCGCATCCGATCGCCAACCTGAGCGACAAGGAGCTCGACGCGCGCGCCGATCGGCTGGCCGAGCAGGTCCTGGCGCTTCTGCGCGTCGGCGAATGAGCTGCCGGAAGCTGTGAGAGCGGTGAGCTGACAGAGGAGAGCGCGCGTGCCTAGAGTCGACATCGCGGTGCCGGGTATTCCTCAGCCGCTGGCGAGCTACACGGCGGCGACTCGGGCCGGCAATCTCGTGTTCGCCGCCGGCCATCTCGCGAGCGACTTCAAGCAGGGCGTCGCACCCGAGGCGCGCCTGGATCCGGCGTTTCCGTACTACGGCTCGGCGATCAAGAAGCAAGCGCGCTACGTGCTCGAGAACCTGGCGCGGACCTTCGAGGCTGCCGGCACCTCGCTCCAGCACGTCGTGAAGGCGCAGGTGTTCCTGACCGACCTCGCGCACTTCAACGGCTTCGACGAGGTCTGGCGGGAGTTCTTCCCGACGCCGCCGCCGCGGACCACCATCGGGACGAGCGGCCTCCTGGTCCCGGGCTGTCTCGTGGAGGTCGATCTGACCGCGACGATGCCGAGCACACCGGCGCGCGTGGTGCAGTCCAGCGGGCCGCGCCCGCTCGCCAACTACTCCGAGGCGGTCGTGGCGGGCGACCTCGTCTTTGCGGCCGGTCAGCTGGCGAGCGACTTCAAGACCGGTGTGCCGCGCGAGGCGCGCGTCGACCCGGCGTTTCCGTTCTACGGCTCGGACGTCAAGCGCCAGACGCGCTACGTCCTCGAGAACCTGGCGCGGACCTTCGAAGCGGCCGGCACCTCGCTGGATCGTGTGGTGAAAGCCCAGGTGTTCCACACGGACCTCGACAACTTCTTCGCCTTCGACGAAGTGTGGCGCGAGTTCTTCCCGACGCCGCCGCCGCGCACGACGATCGGAACGACGGGGCTCCTGGTCAAGGACACGCTCGTGGAGATCGATCTGATCGCGGCGCTGCCGTCGGCGCGGGTGCAGCCGATCTCGGTGCCGGACATTCCGAGACCGCTGGCGCACTACACGCCGGCCACGCGGGTCGGCGATCTGGTTTTCGCGGCCGGGCAGATCGCTAGCGACTACAAGACCGGCGTGCCGCGCGAGGCGCGCGTCGACCCGGCGTTTCCGTTCTACGGCTCGGACGTGAAGCGCCAGACGCGCTACGTGCTGGAGAATCTGGCCAAGACGTTCAAGGCCGCCGGCACCTCGCTGGACCACGTCGTCAAGGCGCAGGTGTTCCACATGGATCTGACGAAGTTCGCGGGCTTCGACGAGGCCTGGAGAGAGTTCTTTCCCTCACCGCCCCCGCGTACCAGCGTCGGCACCACCGGCCTCTTGGTGCCGGGCACACTGATCGAGATCGACCTCATCGCCGCCATGCCCTGAGCGGTCGTGACCGGCGCGGCCGGTGCCGGTCAGGAGCCTTGCCGGTTAGCGGCCCTTGAACGACGGTGCCCTTTTCTCGACGAACGCGCGGATGCCTTCGCGCGCGTCTTCGGTCTCTGAGCAAACGTTCTGGGCGAACGTCTCGAACTCGAGCGCTCCGCGCAGGTCGGTCTCCTCGCTGTGATAGAGCGCGCGCTTGGCCAGCCGGATCGCGACCGGCGGGCCCGCGGCGATCTTCCGCGCGAGCTCGTAGGCGGCCGGCATCAGCTCTTCCGGCGCATAGACGGCGTTGACGATCCCGAGGCGCAGCGCTTCCTGGGCGTCGATGATCTCGCCGGTGAAGATCAGCTCGCAGGCCTTGGCCATGCCGACCAGACGCGGCAAGAAGTACGTTCCGCCCCAGTCCGGATGAAGCCCGCGCTTGACGAACGCCTGCGTGAACTTTGCCGCGGTCGAGGCCAGGCGGATGTCGCAGCCGAGGGCGAGGTTCATGCCGGCTCCGGCCGCGGCGCCGTTGACGGCGGCGATCACGGGCTTGGGCGCGTCGCGCATGGCCAGGAGCACGCGGTCGCGCAGCGGGGCCACCTTGTCCTCGAGCGGCCGCGCGGGCGCGCGCCCTTCCTTGGCGTCGTTCATCGCCTTGACGTCGCCGCCGGCGCAGAAGCCCTTGCCGGCGCCGGTCACGACCAACACGCGCACCTCGGCGTCCTGACTGGCGCGAAGGACCGCGTCGTGGAGGTCGTCGCGCAAGGTGTCGCCGAGCGCGTTCAGGCGCTCGGGACGGTTCAAGGTCAGGGTCGCGATCGCATCCTTCACTTCGTAGATGAGGCACTTGTAGTCGGGCATGGTCCTCTCCTATAAGGATCTCGACTATACCGCGGAGGCCATATGGACTTCTTCGATGTCGTGACGACTCAGCGAGCGATGCGCCGTCTCAAGCCCGACGCGATCCCCGACGACGTCGTGAGACGGATCATGGACGCCGCGATCTGCGCGCCCAGCGGCGGCAACCGCCAGAACTGGAGCTTCCTCGTCGTGCGCGATCCGGCCAAACGGGCGCGGCTGGGCGAGCTCTATCGCGAGGCCTGGGGCGAGCTGATGAAGGTGCCGTACTACGCCTCCGCGTCGAAAGAGCCTGCGAGCAGTCCGGCGGGCAAGATGTTGGCCTCGGCGCGTCACCTCGGCGAGCACCTGGGCGAGGCGCCGGTGATCGTCCTCGCGTGCGTGGCGCTCGATCCGGGCGTGAAGGCGAGCGTCACGACCGGCGCGTCGATCTATCCGGCCGTCCAGAACATCATGCTGGCCGCGCGCGCCCTCGGCATCGGCAGCTGCATCACGACCATCCACCGGTTCCGCGACGCTCAGGTGAAAGAGCTTCTGGGAATCCCCGCGGAGATCGAGACCGCAGCCCTGATCCCGCTCGGCTATCCCCTTGGAAAATTTGGGCGCCCGCCGCGCCGGCCGCTCAGCGAGGTGGCGTTCGCGGATCGTTGGGGCCGGGCGCTCTGATCCCTATAATCGAAGTATGGCTCGTGTTCAGCGGACGACCCCGCATTCGATCCGTGCAGCCACGGTGCGCGACGCCGCCGTGATCGCGGACCTCGTGCGCCGTGCGTTCGCCGCGCAGCCCCGGCCGACCAACCCGCCGTCGAGCGCGCTCAGGGAGACCGCGGCGACGATCGCCGCGCACCTCGAGAAGGGCGGCGGCGCCGTGCTCGAGCGCAACGGCGTCGTGGTCGGAACGGTCTTATGGGAAGAGGAGGACGGGGCGCTCTACGTGAGCCGCGTGTCCGTGCATCCGGTGTACCGCCGGCTGGGCATCGCGCGGGCGCTGATGGACGAAGCCGAGCGCGAGGCGCGCCGCCGGGGATTTACGCGCATGACTCTGGGTGTGCGTCTCGAGCTCGAGGAGAACCGGGCGCTGTTTCGCTCGTGCGGATTCGAGGACGTCGAGTTTCGCAGCCACGAGGGCTTCACCGAGCCCACGTGGGTCCTGATGGAGCGCCGGCTCACCTAGGCGGTTGCCGGCGCTCCGCGTCGCGACCGGCTACAGATACTTCGTCGGGTGGTTGATCGTCCGCCACATGTGCGACGACGGGCTCTGATCGAAGCCGAGCCCCTCCTTCGGCTGCTTGAAGTGACGGCCGACGACGTCCGTGAACTCCTCGAGCTCGACCTTCACGTTCGGGTCGAACGAGTAGAGGTCGTTCACGGTGATGAGGCGCGACGACTCGTACCACTTGTGCTCACGCGCGCGCCGGTGAGCTTCCTGGAGGTGCGGCTCGGGCCGAAAGTCCGCGCCGAAGAGCCGGATGTAGGAATCGGGGTACTTGTACCCGTAGGCCTCGTCGGGGAAGAACCGGAGCACCTGGTGATAGCGGATCGCCCAGCTCACTTCCTCGTCGACGTAGGGCTCGACGAGCTGAGCGCCCCAGTAGCCGTGGTCGCCGCGGATGAATCCCATCGCTGAGATGTCGTGGAGCAGGCACCCCAGCACGATCTTCTCGCTGACGCCGTTCTTCTGCGCCAGGCGCGCGCTCTGGAGCACGTGGGCGGAGGGCCCGAAGCGCAGCTTGAAGAAGTCGAACAAGGTCGGCTTCTCGGGCATGAGGGGCAGCCGCGGATCGGGGCCCATCATGTAGAGCTTGCCCTGGCTCTGCTGGGGCGGCAGCGGCTGACGCGGATCGCGCTCACCCGATGTGTAGATCGCGGACTTCACGACGATGCGATCGAGCTCCTGGCTCATCGCATGCTCGGCTGCCTCGGCCCGTTCCAGCGACGTCATCGCCATCGCATCCCTCCGGGAAATCGAACGTTGGCTCGATGATCGGTCCCGCGGCCATCCACTGTCAAGCCGCGCGCACGCGCGCGACCAGCGCCTCGGCGAAGCGGTCGGCCGAACCAGGCGCCAGGTGCAGCCCGAGGCCCGGCTCGTTCACCTCGACCTCCATGAGCACGAACCGGCCGTCTCGGCGTACGCCGTCGACCCGCGCGTAGAGGGGCTCGGTCGGCAGAGTCCGCAATACACGGCTCATGGCCTCTATCGTGGGCGAGTCGAGCGCGTCGGCCTCCATGCGTCCGCCGTACTGGCTGTTGACGCGGAACTCGCCGGCCGCCGGTACGCGCCGCAGGCCGTGGGAGAACGCTCCGGCAAAGAAGACGCCGGCCATCTCGCCCGCGCCGACTTCGGCGATGAACTCCTGAACGAGGAGCCGCGGCGAGCGCGTGACCACGCGAAGGCGCTCGAGCGCCTCGGCCTCCCGTCCGCGTGCGACGCGCTCCACGCCCACGCCGCTGGCACCGACGGTCGGCTTGATCACCGCGTCAGTCAACGACAGGCGGTCGAGCGCGCCGGCCACCGCGGCCGGGTCGGCCTCGACCACGGCGCACGCGGGCAGCGGCGCGCCGCGGTCCGCGAGCTCGGTCAGGTAGCCCTTGTCGAGGTTCCAGCGCACCAGGTCGGGCGGATTGAATGTGCGCGAGCTGTCGAGGTGGCCGAGCCAGGCGCGGTAGTCGTCCAGTTGCTCGTGATAGTCCCACGTCGAGCGGATCACGACCGCTCGGGCGCCGTCGAACGGCGCGAACGGTCCATTCCACCGAGCACTCTCGACCAGGAATCCGCGTCGCTCCAGCGCCTCGGCGAGGCGGCGATCGCTCTGGCTCAGCTCCGGCCACGCGCGACAGGTAGCGAGAACGACGCGCTCTCGGCCCATGCATGTATCCTCACGTCATTGAAGGAGGAGTCAAGCCGTGCACGAACCTCAGGACGTCCTGAACAGCGCGCTCACCGAGCTCGGGCAGTTTCCGCGGGTGCTCGATGCCTTGCTGGCCGGTCTCGACGAAGCGGCCTGGCGGGCCCGGCCGGTTCCGGCCGAGTGGGCGCCGGTCGAGATCGTCTGTCATCTCCGCGACGAAGAAGTCGAGGACTTCGGCGCACGCTTTCGCGTGGCCGTCGAGGGCGGCACCAGCTTCGTGGCCATCGATCCGGAGCGATGGGCGACGGAGCGGCGCTATGCCGAGGACGACGGACCGCGAGCGCTGACGGCATTTCGCGAGCATCGCGCTGCGAGCCTCAGATTCGTGGACGGATTGGCGCACTCACGTCAGGCGTTCGCTCCGTTACAGCTCTTGAGACCGATCGCGCACGCTCGGCTCGGCTCTCTGTCGGGGCTCGACATTCTCGCCGCCTGGGTCGAGCACGATCGCCTGCACCTGGCGCAGCTCGCGGCGACCCTGGCGCGAGGCTGGGCGACGCGCTGGGCGCCGCTGCACACGGAATACGCCGGTCCGATCCCCTACGCCGGCTGACCCCGTCAGAACACCGCGAGCGGATTCGCCGGCGATCCGGTTCCTCCGACCACCCGCAGCGGCGCGATCACCAGCATGAACTCGTCGCGCTGCTCCTCCACGCATGCGCGCGCGAGCGGCTCGAGCAGCGCGTTGTCGAGCAGCGCCACGCCGTAGGCGAAGATCGCGGCGTGCACCGCCCACGGGATGTTGTAGCCGATCGGCAGATGGTCGAGCATGTCCCACACGAGCACGCTCACGTCGTGGTCGCGCAGGAACGGCAGGCAGGACACGTGCAGTCCGGGCCGCTGCTGCTGGGTCGGGTTGAACGGGCGGCCGTACGGCCGCTCGGGGTCCTGCGCCTGCCAGGCCTCGCGGCCGGAGTAGACGCAGACCGCGTCGCCGGGCTCGAGCCGGATCCCGCGCTTGGTGAGGATGTCGTCCAGCTCCCAGCCGTGGACAGGCGAGTCGTGCGTGACGCACGGAGTGCCGCGATGCCGCGGGACGTCGAGCATGACGGCGCGGGTGATGATGCCTTCGGCCCAGTGCTCGACGGAGCCGAACCGCGCGCCGTCGAACGTGATCTCCTTCTTCGGGTCGCGCCCGTTCCACATCGCGTCGTCGTCCCAGGTGTGGCAGAGCGCATCGATGTGGGTCGAGGCGATCCCGTGATAGTAGATGCCGTAGTAGTCCGCGGAAAAACCGCCCTGGCCGCGCGGATGCGTCCGCATGTAGTGCTGCGCCGGCAGCGGATTGTTCGGACCGGGCTCCTTCGGGAACGGCCGACTGAGCGACACGCTGCGCCCGGTGCGCACCAGACGGGCCGCCGCGGCGCGCTTGGCCGGCGTGATGAGATTGATCGCGCCGAGCTGGTCGTCCTTGCCCCACCGACCCCAGTTGCGGCGCTGACGGATCCAGCCGAGGACTTCCTGTTCCGTGGGTAGCGGACGTTCGGGCATCCTGTCCTCCAGAGGTGAATGTTTCCTGACGGCGCGCTATGGTATCAGCGTGGCCGGACCGCCCGGGGCGACGTTTTTCTCACTGACGCCGGATCGCGTGCTCGACGCGGTCGAGATCGGCGGTTTTCGCTGCACCGGCCGGTGTCTGCCGCTTCGAGCGTTCGAGAATCGCGTCTACGAGGTGGAGCTCGAGGACGAGCGCCGGCTGGTCGTGAAGTTCTATCGGCCCGGTCGGTGGTCGCGGGAGACCATTCTGGACGAGCACGCGTTCCTCGGCGACCTCGAAGCTGCCGAGGTCCCGGCCGTGGCCCCGATCGACATCGGCACGGGCGCGACCTTGAGCGAGATCGAGGGCATCTTCTACGCGGTGTTCCCGAAGGTTCGCGGGCGCTCGCTCGACGAGCTCGACGCGGAGAACCGCCGGCGCATCGGGCGGACCATCGGCCGCATGCACGCGGTCGGCGCCTCGCGGGACGCGCCGCACCGGCCGCGAGTCGACGTGAAGCGCTACATCTTCGAGCCGCTCGAGGTGCTGATGGCCGGCGGGTTCATTCCCGAGGGGCTGGCGCCGCGCTATCGCGACGTCGCGACGCGGATCGGCGAAGCCGCCGCCAAGATGCTGGCGACCGCGCGCGTGCAGCGGATCCACGGCGATCTGCACTGGGGCAACATCCTGTGGACGCCCGATCCGCTCCTGGTCGATTTCGACGATTGCGTGATGGGGCCGCCCGTGCAGGATATCTGGCTGCTCGCACGAGGCCACTCCGAGGAGGCGCGGAAGCTTCGCGAAGACTTGATAGAGGGGTACGAGCTCTTTCGTGAGTTCGATCGCGCGAGCCTGGCGCTGTGCGAGCCGCTACGCGCGATGCGGATCGTCTACATGTCGGGCTGGATCGCACGGCGGTGGGCCGATCCGTCGTTTCCACCGGCCTTTCCGATGTTCAAGAACCACAACTACTGGAATCAGGAGTACGAGGAGCTCGTCCAGATCGCAGAAACGCTGAGCTGAATCGGGCGCGCGCCCCGCGATGAGCGCGCGCCCGTTTGCGGCTCTTACTTGCCCTTCCCGTGTCCCTTGTCGTGGCCCTTGCCGTGGCCGCGGCCGGGACCGTCGTCGCGATCCTTGTCCGGCCGGCCGGGGCCGTCAGCCCGGGCCTGCGCGCGGTTCCAGTTGTGGTCTGGACCACGGCCGCCGTCCTTCCACGCGCGCTTTTCCGCCCAGGGCTGTCCCCACTCATTCTCCCAGCGTGGCGGCGCCTCGCGCTGCCACTGCTTCCAGTGTCCGGGCGGGACGTGGTAGTAGCGCACGGGCACGAGCAGCACCGGGCGCGGCACGAACTGCGGCGAGACCACGATCCACGGACCGTCGTGGCGGCGGCTCACGTGCCAGCCGCCGTTGGAGAAGATCCAGTACTGGCCGCCGTAGAAGAAGACGTTCGCCGGCGCGGCCGGCGCGTACTGAACCGACGCGACGCCGGGGACGACGACCAGGGGCGGCGGAGCCGGCAAATGGATGCCGATATCCACGTGCACCTGGGCCGTCGCCGGGCTCGCGAAGGCGAGTGCGATGAGCACGAGAAGAGCGTAGAGCATCGAGAGACCTCCGTACTTTCTGTGTTGTCGGCTAGAGCGAGCTGAGCACCGCGCGAGCCAGGCGCGGGAGATCGGGATCGCGAGCCCCCATGATCAGCACGGTGTCGCCGGGGCGGGCCTCGCTCACCACCCACTGGCGCGCGGCCTCGTGGTCACGGGCGTACCCGCAGTTGAGCGCCGCGGGTAAATCGTCGGCCAAAATGCGGCTCGAGATGTCCTTCGCGACGGTTCCGCCGGCGTAGAAGATCTCGGCGTAGCAGAAGCGGTCTTGGGGACGGAGCAGGGTCGGCATCATCTCCCGAAGCTCGCCGCGTAGAAAGCGCGCCGGGCCGAAGCCGTGCGGCTGGAAGACGGCGACCACCCGCGCCGAGCCCGCCTGCGCGGTGGTGATGGCGGCGCGGAGCTTCTCGGCGTTGTGCGCATAGTCGTCCACGACGTGAATGTCGCGCGCGGTCGTCCCGACCAGCTCGAAGCGACGGGCGACGCCCGGGAAGCGCGCGAGCAGCGCCACGACGGCGTCGCCGTCGAGCCCGATCTCGAGCGCCACCAGCGCCGCCGCCGTGGCGTTCTCGAGGTTGTGCAGGCCGGGTTGCGGGATGTCGAGCGTCAGATCGCGGCCAGCGTGCCGGAGGACGCCCCGCGCACGGCGCGGCCCGACGCTGGTGACGCGCAGCCGCGCGTCGGCGTCCTGAGAGACACCGTAGGTCGCCGCCTTGAACCGCTGGCCGAGCGCGGCGGCTTCCGGGCAGTCGGCGCCCACGAGCAGCTTGCTGCAGTTGCGGGCGAACGCCGTGAACTGCGGGCGTAGCGCGCTGAGCTCGTCGTGGTCGCGGCTCACGTTGTGGATCAAACCGATCGTCGGACGGTAGCCGACGAGCGTCCCGTCCGATTCGCACGCCTCGGCGACGGCCGGGCCCTCGGCCGGGCCGGCGACGAAGCAGCCGCCGGAGCCCTCGGCCACGAAGTCCGCGCCGCCCAGCACGGTGGCCTTGATTCCGCCCTCTCGCAGGAGCCAGCCGAGCATGCCGACGACCGTGCTCTTGCCGCTGGTGCCCGAGATCGCGACGCCCGGATTGGCGGTGTTGACGACTTCGGCGAGGAGCTGCGGCCGCGGCAGACACTCGAGCCCGAGGGCGCGTGCCGCCCTCAGCTCGGGAGTGTCTGCCTCGACGGCCGCGGAGTAGACGAAGCGATCGATCGCGGCGGTGACGGCGCGCCCGTCTTGCGGCGCCAGCTCGATGCCGAGCCGGCTGAGCTCGGCCGCGATCTCCTGTTTCTTGCCCTGGTCGAAGGCGCGATCGGATCCCTGCACCGCGTGCCCGCGTGCCTTCATCAGGCACGCGAGCGGGCCCATCCCGGCGCCGGCGATGCCGGAGAAATGAAAGCGCCGTCCCGTCACAGACCGACCTGCTTGCGCGGCTCCAGATGCATCGTCGTCTCCATGTCGCGAGACTCCGTCACTTCTTTGAGGCTGCGGAACGGAAGATTGAAGACCGGTCGCGACGCCGTCAGGATCATCGCGAAGTTCAAGGCCGCGCCCAGCAGATGGACCACCGGGAGCGCCAGCAGCTCCAGCATCTCATCGCTCTTGATGTGAAGCCAGTCCAGATCGCGCCGGAAGTCGTCCATCGCCAGACGCCAGAACGGCTCCGGCCGCATCGCGGTCGCGTACGTCGTCTCGGGCTCCGTGAGCGGACGCCGGGCGATGATGGCGAGCATCGGAGGCGTCCCGTACTGACCGAAGAGAAACCAGGTGAGACCGCGGACACCGAACCAGGCGACAGCCGCGATCGCGATCACGGGGCCGTTGTTGGCCATCCACGGCATCGTCACCTCGACCAGGCCGCGATAGAAGAACATCACCTCGAAGAATACCGTGAAGACCTGGATCCCGATGATCTGGGCGATGTGCCGCGGGTCCTTGGTGCGCACCGCGTTGATCAGCGCCTGGACGCACGCGAAGCTCGCCAGCACCAGCGCGAGCACGAACCCGTACAGGATCGGCACCGCGAACCGCGTCTCGTCCGAGCCGGAGAGATCGGACACGAGCGTGGTGACCCGCGGCTCGAGGGTAAACGTGAAGACCGCGGCCTCGAGCGCGCCCCAGACCATCAGCATCACGAAGCCGAGCCAGGGCACGCCGGGCTTGAAATAGCTGCGCATCAGCATGCTCGACATCGCAAACGGGGTCCCGACGATCTCGCGGAACGATCCCATCGCCAGACGCATGACGATGCGAGCGATGCCGAGGGCCCAGCCGACTGCAACGGCTGCGACCCGAACCATGCCGACCCAGTAGAGCCACACGGACAGCGCCGCGTCCCACCAGGCCAGCAGGACCAAAGAGACGAATCGCGTGCGTCCCGAGCGGAACGGCATGGTATAGACCGACAGCCCGGTGCACCAGACGGCGACGACGCCGAGCAGCACGGGGAAGAGCAGGAAGACGTACTTCAGCGCCGCCATCCAGCCGGGCTGCGGGTCGAAGAAAAAGCTGATCAGGGTCTGCTGCAGTACCGGAACCCAGGCGATCGGCGCCGCCAGCAGCTCGGCTGGGCCGCGCCACGCCTCGGGAAGCTTACCGATGATTCGATCGATCATAATTACCCTCCTTCATACGCTGCCTTCACAGGGGCCGAATCCAAAGTTATTCCGTGCAGGCTCGTCTCGAGCGGCGGCAGGCGATCCGATACCCGCCGGCGGGTGGTTAGGGGCCCTGGCCGCCGCCGTTGTTGCGGCTGGGCCAGGTCTGATCTCGTGAGCTGGCGGGCTGCTCGGGCGCGGCCGCGGATGTTCTGCGGTCGGTCGTCCGCGCGGACACTTGATGCTCGAGCGCCTGGCGCTCGGCCCAGGCCGAACGCGGCGAGGTCGGGCTCGGCGCCAGCGACGGAGGCGAGAGCAAAGCAAAGGGCGGCTCGATGTGACTCGCCGCCACCGGGATGACGCTCGCGTGCACGGACGCACTCACGCCGCTCAGGCGCTGCGGCACGAGGTCCGGACGACCGATGCGCCGCAGGATGCGGTTGACGTACCGGCGCGTCTCGCGATACGGCGGCACGCCGCCGTACACCATGACGGCCTGCTCGCCGGCGTTGTAGGCGGCGAGCACGAGCGGCAGGTTCCCGCGATAGCGGTCCATCAGCCGCCGCAGGTGCCGCACGCCGCCCTCGATGTTCTCGTACGGATCGAACGTGTCGGACACCCGCAGGCTCGTCGCCGTCTCGGGCATGAGCTGCATCAAGCCGCGGGCGCCGCGCCGCGAGACCGCGCGCGGATTGAATTCCGACTCGGCCTCGACGATCGCGGCCACGAGGATCGGCGGGATCTCGTAGCGTACGGCGACTTCGCGGATGTGCGCTTCGATCTCGACGATCTCGGCGATCTCGACGCTCGAGTCCGTCGACTCGGTCGTTTCGCGCGCCATCCGCATGATTTCGGACTCCGGCTGATTCGTCCGCGAGCCGAAGTAGGCATACGCCGGGACGAACGTGAGCATCAAGACTCCGAGCCCCAGCGCGTGGCGCGCGAGCGGCGAGAGCGGGTCTCGCTCGAGGCGTCGGAACGTCGCTTTGGCTCCTTGCACGAAATGTCCTCCGGGTTTGATGCCTGGCGAACGGCGTTCTGGCTGGGTCTCTTCGCAGCACCCTTTCGGAACGCAACCAGGATGCCAGCCGTCAGAAGTGACAAACCCCATAGTTCTTACTCTGTTGCATCACACTCGGCCGCTTCCGGAATGACACAGCCCGTCGAACACGAGACACGAGCGTGTCATCCGGTCCCCCGCATTTCCGGAAGCCCGAGACCGCGCTAGACGCGCCCGCGCGAGATGCCCCGGCTCGCCGCCGGGCTTGGCTCGACGCCGCCCCAGGTGCGCAGGCCGAGGTTGGCGCATTCGATGAAGCAATCGAGCGCGGTCGTCAGCTCCGCGCGGCTCTTGGGTCGCACGAGCTCGAGGCTGACGTCGTTGCCGTGGAAGCTCGTGTTCGCGGCGCGAAGCGCGCTGGCGCTCGCGTGCCCCTTGAACGTGTTGATCCAGCCTTGTTCGGGCGCTCGGTTCACGCGGAAGCGCACGACGACGCGGTTGTCGGACGAGCGCTTTCCCTCGAACGTGGGATCGCTGATACGCATGATCAGCATGAGGACTCCACACCTGGGAGGCCCGAGCCCTTCGCCCGGCAGGCTCGGCGCGACGCTCGCGCGCCGACACCGCACCCGAATGCTGGATCTTCGCTGCGACGTTCGATGCCCTACCGGCTGGTAGGAGGAGAGGAGTACGTCTGAAGTACGGGGTATCGAAACACAGGACCGTGACTGTGTCCAGCGGCGCTTTCTTGATACGCTAAGACCTCGTTTCTCACGAATGAGACTGTACGGAGGCCCTCGATGAAACATCGCATCGCGGCGATTCCCGGCGACGGAATTGGCAAGGAAGTCGTGCCCGAAGGGATGCGCGTCCTCGACGCCGCCGGCCGGCGGTTCGGCTTCGAGCTCGAATGGACGACGTTCGATTGGAGCTGCGA
>DATEMW010000204.1:0-3618 GCA_035275385.1 Candidatus Methylomirabilota bacterium
GCGACGGCGACCGGATCGTGCTCCTCGCCGGCCAGCGCCACGGCGGGATCGCCGGGCAGGAGCTGCTGGAGCGAGAAGATCAGCACCGACACGAAGAACAGGGTCGGGACCAGCACGATCAGCCGCCGAGCGATGTAGCGCGTCAGGCTCATCGCGCGCTCGCTGGGCCGGCGCCGACCAACGCGCTCAGGAGAGCTTCAGCCCCTTGAGCCGGATGATGCCGTCCGGGTGCGGCGTGAATCCCTGGAGCCTGATGGTGTGGCCGGTGAAGACTCGCCGGTGCCACAGGATCAGGCGCGGCAGGTCGCGCAGCAGCGTCTCGGTCGTCTGGTCGTAGAGCTTCTTGCGCTCCGCGGGATCGGCCTCGTGACGCGCCTTTGTCACGATCGCGTCGTGGTCGGGGTTGCAGTACTTGCTGTCGTTCTGGCCGCCGTTGCATGTCGTGAACGTGAATATGTTGCCGTCGGGGTCGGGGCGCCCGCTCCAGAACGTGAAGTAGGCCTCGAAGTCGCCCTTGCGACCGGCCGTCAGCATCGTCACGTTCTCCTGCGTCTGGATCGTCATGTTGATCCCGGCCTCGGCGAGCATCGCCTGGATCACGAGCGCCGCCTCCTGGCGGTCGCGCTCGGGCGGGACGATCAAGGTGAAGGCGAGGTTCGGATGGCCGGCCTCGCGCAGGAGCTGGCGGGCGCGCGCCACGTCGCGCTTCTTCACCGGGAACTTCGCGTTGTAGTACGGGCTCACCGGGCTCACGAACTGGTTGCCGGCGATGTACTCGTTGTTGAACACGGTCTTGATGATCGTCTCGCGGTCGATCGCGAGGTCGATCGCCTGCCGGATCCTGGGATCGGCGCCCAGCACCTTGCCGCGCGGCCCGTTGTTGAGGTTCAGCGGCAGCATCTGATAGCCGAGCTCGGCGACGCTGACGACCTTGAGCTTGGGATCGGCGCGAACCTGTGCCAGATCGGTCGGCGAGACGCGCTCGATCATCTGCAGATCGCCGGAGCGCAGATTGGCCAGCCGCGCGGTCGAGTCGATGATCGGCACGAACTCGACGCGATCGATGTGGACGTTGGCCTTGTCCCAGTAGTCGGCGAATTTCTCGCCCACGATCTTGCCCTGGGCGACGCGCTCGACGAACTTGAACGGGCCGGCGCACACCGGGCGCGTGCCGAACCGGTCGCCGAGCTCGCGGGCGGCCTTGGGCGAGATCATCATGCCGGAGCGGTCGGTCAGCGCGGCGATCAGCGGCACGAGCGGCTCGGCCAGGTTGAACCGCACCGTGAGGTCGTTGATGACGTCGACGCTCTTGATCTCGCCGATCTCGCTCTTGCGGAACGAGCCGGGTGTCGAGAGGTGACGCTCGATGTTGAACTTCACCGCTTCGGCGTTGAACGGCTCGCCGTCGTGGAACTTGACGTTCGGGCGCAGCTTGAGCACCACCGAGCGGCCGCCGGCGCCCCACTCGTACGAGGTCGCGAGCTGCGGCACGATCTTCAGGTCGGGCGTGACATCGAATAGCTTGTCGCAGAATGCCGCGAAGACCAGACGGCCGACGTAGGCGCGACTGATCGTCGGATCGAGCGCGTCGGGCTCGTCGTTGAGACCGATCCGCAGTACCGTCTGGGCCGAGGCCGCGCCGGCATCGAGCAGGGCGATCATGAGAACGATCGTCAGTATTTTCGTCCAGTGCATGTCGTAGGGCTCCTCAGTTGGAGCGCGCATCATAACAAGCGCCGCTCGACCTTGTCATCCCGGGCCGTATCTTGACTCGGGGTGCTCGTCGGCGCAGCATCGCCAGACGAGGAGAGGCCAACGTGAGTGACTTCGACGCGGCATTGGCTCGAAGCGGATCCCTGGACGAGGACGTGCTGTCCGGGCCGTGGACGTTCCGTGGCCGTCAGATGGACGTTCGTTACGCGCTGTACCGCACGCTCGAGGACGCGCAGGAGGCCTTCGTGCGCGTCTCGGCCGCCGAGCATCCGGAATCGCGCCGGATCCTGGCGCTGGCGCAGCGTGCGTTCGGCGAGCTGCGCGGGCTGCTGGCCGGTCTTCCCGACGCGCTGCTGGACAAGGCGCCGAGGGCAGGTGAGTGGCCGATTCGCGAGGTGCTCGGGCACATGTGGTCGATCGAGCGCCGCTACGCGCTGCAGACCCGGTACGCGGTCGATCGCGCCGATGCCGATCCGATGCGACTCGGCGACAATCAGATGCCGCCGACCGCCCCAGCCAACATCCCCGGAGACGTCGCCGCGGTTCTCGGCCGCCTCGGCGAGGCGCGCGCGGAAACGCACCGGCTGCTGGGTGACCTGCCGCCCGCCGCGATGACGCGGCCGACGGTGTGGGTCGGCCTCGACGTCGACGTGCGCTACCGGCTGCATCGCTTCGCCGCGCACGTGATCGAGCACACGATCCAGTGCGAGAAGGCGCTGCTGGCGCTCGAATGGCGCCCGACCGAAGGACGCGCGATCGCGCGGCGCCTTGCCGCGGTCGTCGGCGAGATCGAGGGGCTCGGCGAGCTCAAGGCGGCGGCCGAGCTCGAAGCGCGGCTGGCCGAGCGCCTGGCGACGGTGCGCTCGTGAGCGGCGGCCGGGGCATGGCCCCAGAAGACCTGACGCGGATCCAGTTCGTCACCGACCCCCAGCTCTCGCCCGACGGGCGCCGCGTGGCCTTCGTCGTCACGACGTTGTCCGAGGAGCGCGATGAGTACCTCTCGAACATCTGGGTCGTCGACGTCGCCGGCGGCGCGCCCCGCCGCTTCACCGCGGGACCGCGGCGCGACCTCGAGCCGCGCTGGTCGCCCGACGGCTCATGGCTGGCGTTTCTGTCCGAGCGCACCGCGAAGGACAAGCTCCAGCTCTACGTGATGCCCGCGGACGGCGGCGAGGCGACCAAGCTCACCGCGCTGGACAACGGTGTGTCGGCGATCGCCTGGGCGCCGGACGGCGCCAGGCTCGCGTTCGTGTCACCGGTCGGCGGCCACAAAGAGCCTGAGGGTGAAGACGAGAAGCGGAAGTCGCGCCCGGCGCGTGTGATCACGTCGGTGAAGTACCGTTTCAACGGCGAGGGTTTCGTCTACGACCGGCGGCCGCACGTTTTCGTCGCCTCGCTCGACGGCGGGAGCCCCACTCAGATCACCGATGGCGATTTCATCGACGCCGACCCGATCTGGGCGCCCGACGGTGAGTCGCTCGTGTTCGCCTCGGCCCGGCACGCCGCCCGTGACGACGACGACGCCAGCGATCTCTGGCGGGTGCCGGCGAAGGGCGGGACGCCGCAGCGGCTCACGGCGACGGCAGGGCCGGTGATGCTCCCGGCGTTCTCGCCGGACGGCCGGACGGTCGCGTTCCTCGCGCGCGCCGGGCTGAACGCCTACGGCCGCAACGTTCAGCTCTTCACGGTGCCGGCAGGCGGCGGCCAGGCCACCTGCCTCAGCTCGGCGCTCGACCGCTCGTGCGGCGCGCTCCACGTGCGACCCTCCTGGTCGCCCGACGGCCGCTCGCTTACGGTGGCGGCCGAAGATCGCGGCGACGTCGGCCTGTGGCGCGTGGCCGCGACGGGCAGTGCGGCGCCCCAGCGGATCCTCGACGGCGAGCGCGTGCTGAACGGGTTTTCGGC
>DATEMW010000205.1:0-5232 GCA_035275385.1 Candidatus Methylomirabilota bacterium
AGCTCCTCGTCCGGGTTCGCGATGTGGAAGAGGCCGAGCGAGGTGTAGAGCATCGCGAAGTCGATCCCGAAATCGTCCAGCCGCTCGTAGAAGAGCTTCGGGATCATCGCGGTCGCGCGGTCGAGCGTGTTGCACGGCTCGCCCCACCACGTCGGCCGGGTGGGCCGGCGATCGAGGCGCTCGGCCGGCGTCATGTCGTACCAGCCGCGGTCGATGTGCGCGGTGGCCATCTTCCGGAATCGCTCGACGACCGTCGGACCGGCAATCTCACGGAGGTAATCCAGGAAGATCGGGACCGGCTCGAGCCAGTGGCCGTCGCCGTCGATCACGGGATGGTCGAGGGTAGCGCGCACCGCAGCGGACTTCGAGTCAGTGGAGTACGCCATCGTTTCCTCCTGGGACAGTACCGCGATCGTGCGCCATCACCATGGACGAGTCAAGCCGGCGAATCACCGATCGAGCCACGCGGCCATGAGCCGCCCGCCGTAGTCGTGGCCGAGGTTCGGCGAGAAGTTCTTCACGTACGGCTCCCACGCGGACACGGTGGTCACCGACGCATCGTAGGCGTAGTACACCTGCTCGGCCAGGTAGCGCTGGATGTCGTAGACGAGCTCGCGGCGCTTGGCCACGTCGAGCGTGCGGCGCTGCAGCTTGATCATCTCCGTCAGCTTGGGATCGTCGACACCGGACGAGTTGAGCGCCTCGCCGGGGACGTGACCGTTATAGAGGTAGATGTCGGCGATCGGGCTGCCGCCGCGGAGGCTATGGGCGAGCTTCTCGAATTTGCCGTAGATCACGCTCGACATGAACGCGCCGAACTCCTTGCCCTTGATCTCGGCGTCGATGCCGGCGTCCTTCCAGTTCCGCATGACGACTTGCAGCTGATCGACGTAGTCCGGGCTCCAGCCGAGCGTCGCCTCGACCCCAAGCTTGAGTCCGCTCGGAAAGCCCGCCTGCGTGAGCAGCCGCTTGGCTTCCGGGATGTTCTGCTCCTGGAGCCGTCGTCCCTCGGGCGTGAGCTGATTGATCGGGATCGACCACTCCTTGAGGGCGGCCGGGATCGCCGGATTGGGAACCCCGTGGCCCTGAGACCAGGCATTGGTCTCGAGCACTTCCTTCCAGTTCATGGCATAGGACAGCGCGCGACGCACACGCACGTCCTTGAACGGCTCGCGATCGAGCTTCATCATCGTGACGCCGCTGAAGAGCACGGTGAAGTCCTGCGTCTTGAGGTTCGGCTTGCGGCCCTTGGCCACGTCGAGGTCCAGGCGCCGCACGCACTGGCCGTACTCGGGCGCGAAGTCGTACTTCCCCGAGATCCACGCGGCCAGCCGCGAAGACGGGTCTTCGTCGACGGTCACTTCCACGCCGTCCGCGTACGGCAGGCCGGGCACGAAGTAATTCGGATTGCGGACGTACGTCAGCTTGACGTTGGGCTCGTAGCGCTCGAGCATCCACGGCCCAGTCCCGATGACGGCGTCGGCCCGCTTGAGATCGCCGAACTGGTCGACGGCCTCCTTCGGGACGATCCACATCACGGTGTTGGCGAGATAGTCCAGGAACCAGCCGAACGGCTCGTTGAGCATGAACCGCACGGTGTACTTGTCGGGCGCGTCGATCTTCTCGACGGCGCCGAGCATCGAGCGGTTCGGGTTGCCCTTGATCGAGAGGAACCGCTCGTACGTGTACTTCACATCCTCCGCCGTCAGCTCGCGGCCGTTCACCGGCGGCTTGTTGTGCCAGCGCACGCCCTTGCGGAGCTTGAACACGTACGTGCGATCGTTGGGCTGGCTCCACGATTCGGCCAGATCGCCCTCGACCGGAAGGGTGCCCGGCACGATCGACGGGCCGGCCTTCACCTTCACCAGGCGGCTGTGGGTGAACGAGAGGTTGGTCGAGATCCGGTGGTGGTTCGAGAACAGGTGCGGATCGAAGCCGGTGGTCGCGTCCTCACCGCGGATCCGGAACACGCCGCCCCGCTTCGGCGTCTGAGCCTCGGCGGGAACGCGGTCGAGGGCGGGCAGCGCGGCGCCCGCGGCGGCAGCGCCGCCGAGCTTGAGCAGGTCTCGGCGGCTGATGGTGGTCGGCGCTACCGGTGCGTCCATCGTGTCCCCCTCATCGCGGCGCTTGACTCACGCCCGGACTCTATGTCCTCCGTCGCATTTGATCAAGCCGCGGGCGGTCGCCTCCGCTATCATCCCGGCCACATGGCCAACCGCTGGGCGGCGCTGACGATCGTGTTCGTCACCCGCACGTCGATGGGCTTTCAGTTCCAGTCCGTCGCGGCCGTTGCGCCGCTGATGGTCGGGGAGCTGCACCTCACGTGGGTGCAGCTCGGCTCCCTGATCGGTCTCTACATGCTGCCGGGCGCGGTGTTCGCGCTCCCCGGCGGCGTCCTGGGCCAGCGCTTCGGCGACCGGCGCACGGTGATCGCGAGCCTCGCGCTGATGGTGGCCGGCGGGCTCGTCACAGCCGCCGCGCACAGCTTCCTCGTGGCGGCGGGCGGGCGCCTGCTGAGCGGCGTCGGCGCCGTGCTGATGAACATCCTGCTCGCCAAGATGGTGGCCGACTGGTTCGCGGGGCGCGAGCTGTCCACGGCGATGGGCATCATGCTGTCGAGCTGGCCGGTCGGCCTCGGCATCGCCGCCGCGACCCTCGGCACGCTCGCCACACACGCCACGTGGCGGACGGCGATCGTCGCCACGGCGATCGTCGCCGCGCTCGGCCTTGCGCTGATCGCGTTCGTCTACCGCGACCCGCCGCGGCCCAGCGGTGCGGCGCCGGCGGCCCAGCGGGTGAAGCTCACGTCCCGCGAGATCGCGCTGGCCGCGAGCGGCGGCTTCGCGTGGGGCTGCTTCAACGCGAGCCTCGTGGCGATCATCGCCTTCGGGCCGGGGCTCCTGACCGCGCGCGGCGCGTCGCTGGGCGACGCCGGCTTCATCGTGAGCCTGGCGATCTGGCTGACGATGCTATCGGTACCGCTGGGCGGGATCGTGAGCGATCGTCTCGGCCGGCCGAACATCCTGATCGGCGGCGGCTGCGTCGTCGCGGCGCTGGTCACGACGTGGATTCCCGCGTTCCCCCAGCCGCTCCTGGCCTTCTGTCTGGTCGGTCTCGCGATCGGCGCGCCGCCGGGCGCGCTGATGGCGCTCTTGCCGAAAGTCGTGCCGAGCGAGCGCCTGGCGACGGCGTTCGGCGTGTTCTATACGATGTACTACGCCGTGATGGCCGTCGTGCAGCTGGCGGGCGGCGTCGTGCGCGACGTCTTCGGCAGCCCGGCCGCGCCCATCCACCTGGCCGCCCTCGTCATGGCGGCGACGATCCTCGGCCTCGTCGTGTTCCGGCTCATCGAGCGGGCGATGCCCGGCGACGATCGACGGACCCCGACCGCACGTTGACAAGACCGCCGGCTCTTTTGTAGTGATGGGCATTCTGCGAGAGGAGTGGACGATGATCCGTCGCGTGTATCCCCCCTCGATTCTGGCGTTGCTGCTCGCGTGGCCGCTGGTGGCCTTCGCCCAGCAACCGGCGCAGCCGCGTACGGTCGACGGCGTCGCCATCGATCCCGATGCCGAGCTGGTGGTCGCCCTGTCCGACGACACCACCAACATGGATCCGCGGATCGGCATGGGCTCGATTCGCTCCAACTACATCCGTCAGGTCTTCGAGAGCCTGGTCGACGTCGACGCGCAGGGCCGCCCGGTGCCGGGTCTGGCGCTCTCGTGGAAGCCGGTGGGCGAGCTCACGTGGGAATTCGCGCTGCGGCGCGGCGTCACGTTCCACGACGGCGAGCCGTTCAACGCCGACACGGTCCTCTTCAACCTCGATCGCTTCTTCCGCCGGAGCCTCGACAAGCTGGGCATCAAGGACGTGCTCGCGGCCACCCAGTTCGAGAAGACCTACGCGTTCGTCACGCGCTGGGAGAAGGTCGACGACTACACCGTGCGCGTTCACACCAGCGAGCCCGCGCCGACGCTCTGGGATTTCATCGGCCGCGAGCCGATGGTGCCCAAGGCCTACACGCAGAAGAACGGCGTCGAGGGCCTGAACGACCGCCCGGTCGGCACCGGCCCATGGAAGATGGTGGAGTGGAAGCGCAAGACCTCGATGCTGTTCGAGCGGAACGACGCCTACTGGGGCACGCAGCCGCTGTTTCGCAAGATGCGATTCCAGACGATCCCGGAAGGCGCCGCGCGGATCGCGGCGCTGCGGGCGGGCCAGGTCGGGCTGATCGAGGGCGTGCCGCCCTTCGATGCGCCCGCGCTCGGGCAGGATTCGCGGCTCAAGGTGACCTCGAGCCCGCAGAAGCTCTCGTGTCGCCTGTACCTCAACGCCCGGCCCAAGGACAAATACGACTCGGGCGGCCAGGACGGCCTCTTCTCGGACCGGCGCGTCCGGTTCGCGCTGAATCTCGCCGTCAACCGCGACGCGATCATCAAGAAGATCTTCAACGGCTACGCGCTGGCGAACGCCTCGCCGGTGGCGTCGGTCTCCTACGGCTACGCCGCGCAGGAGGCCTACCCCTACGATCCCGCGCGCGCCAAGACCTTGCTCGCCGAAGCGGGCTTTCGCGACGGCAATCCGCTGACGCTCCAGCTCCTGTTCCCGGCCAAGCACTACGGCCAGAGCTTCGACGAGATGACGCCGGCGGTGGCCGAGATGTTGAAGGACGTCGGCGTGCAGGTCACCTTGAAGCCGGTCGACTTCGCGACCTTGCTGCAGACCGCGACGAAGGGAACCCTCCCGCCCAACGGCGGGTTCGCCGCGTGCAGGACCGGGAACAACCTCGACGCCGATGACTACCTGCGCGACTGGGGCGCGATCGCGATGATCAACTGGGCGCCCTACCCGCCCGAGCTGATGACGCTCTACACGGCGACGCGCCGCGAGGTCGACGCGCAGAAGCGGTTGCGCCTGCTCGCCGACCTGCAGCGGCAGGTGCGCGACTGGGCGCCCGTCGTGGCGCTCTACCAGGAGATCAAGGTGTACGCGCACAGCGCGCGCGTGCTGCGCTTCACGCCGCTGCCCGAGCTCAACATGGACTTCCGCGGCGTCGCCGTGAAGAAATGACGCGCCGGCGATGCGCGCCTACCTGCTCCGTCGCGCGCTGCACGCGGTGTTCGTGCTCTGGGGCGTCGTCACCGCGGTCTTCTTCCTGGTCCGCCTGACCGGCGATCCCACCCCGTTCCTCGTAGACCAGAGCGCGACGCAGCAGGAGATCGCCGAGGCCCG
>DATEMW010000206.1:0-3788 GCA_035275385.1 Candidatus Methylomirabilota bacterium
CGAAGCGGCGCAGCCGGGGCGCGGTCAGCGCCTTCGACCGAGGCCGCGCCAGGTGCTGACGCTGGAGGAAGAGCGCGGCGACGGCGCGCAACGGAACTCGACGGCCCGGCATGCGGCGGAGCTTATCATCGTTGTCGTGGCTCGCCCGTCCGCTCGGTCGTGGCTGCCATGGTGGCTCGCCGTGCTCGTACTTGGCGGGGCGCTGGCATCCGTCTTGTCCCCCGTTCGCGTCGTGATCGATGGCATGGGCACCGTCGAGCCGGTGTTCGACGAGCTCGTCTCGATCACGTCGGACAAACCCGGCGCGCAACAGCGTGTTCGTGCGCGTGCTCCTCTTGAACGACGCGGCGCGCCAGAAGCTGGGTACGCCGGTCAGGATCACGCTGACGTCGCCTCGTCGTCCCCGTATCTGGCTGTGGCTCAGCGGCGTCTAGCGATGCCGGGTGGTAGGCTACCGGCTGATGGTCGACACGCTCCTGCCGCACGGATCGAGCTACGACGAGGTCTACCAGCGCTTCCGCTGGACGATCCCGTCCGCCTACAACATCGCGGTCGACGCCTGCGATCGCCACGCCGGCGATCGCTCGCGGGTGGCGATGGTCTACGAGGACGACGCGGGGTCGGTCAGCGAGCACACGTTCGCGGAGTTCCGCGCCCGCTCCAATCAGCTCGCGCGCGTCTTCGCCGGTCTCGGCATCGAGCAGGGCGACCGCGTCGGGATCGTGCTGCCGCAGCGGCCGGAGACCGCGGTCGCGCATCTGGCCGCGTACAAGCTCGGCGCGGTCGCGTTGCCGCTCTCGACCCTGTTCGGCCCCGAGGCGCTCGAGTACCGGCTGCGCGACGCGGGTGCGAAGCTCGTCGTGACCGACGCCGACAACCTGGAGCGCGTGCTGGCGGTCGCCAAGGGGCTGCCGGCGCTCACCCACGTGATGTCGGTCGATCGGGCCGATGCGGGCGGCGTGCTCGAATACGCGCGCGTGATCGACGGCATGCCCGACTCGCTCGAGCCCGTGGCGACGTCGGCCGAGGATCCGGCGATCCTGATCTACACGTCGGGGACGACCGGACCGCCGAAGGGCGCGCTGCACGCCCATCGCGTGCTGCTCGGCCATCTGCCGGCGATCGAGTTCTATCACGAGTATTTTCCGAAGCCCGGCGACCGGCACTGGAGCCCGGCGGACTGGGCCTGGGCGGGCGGGCTGCTCGACGTGCTGCTTCCGAGCTGGCACTACGGCGTGACCGTCATCGCGCACCGGCCGAAGAAGTTCGACGCCGAGCGCGCGTTCGACGTGCTCGCGCGGCACCGCGTGCGCAACACGTTCCTGGTGCCGACCATGCTGAAGATGATGCGCTCGGTCGGCGATCCGCGCGGGCGCTGGCGGCTCGAGCTGCGCTCGATGTTCACCGGCGGCGAGGCCGTGGGCGAAGAGGTGATCCGCTGGTCGCGCGAGGCGCTGGGCGTTACCCCTCACGAGGGCTTCGGACAGACCGAGGTGAACTTGGTCCTCGGCAACTGCTCGCTGCTGATGCCGGTGAAGCCCGGCTCGATGGGACGGCCGATCCCCGGCCACGTCGTCGACGTCGTGGACGACAAGGGGCAGGCGGTGGCCATCGGCGAGGTCGGCGAGGTGGCCGTACGCCGTCCGGACCCCGTGATGTTCCTGCGCTACTGGAACAACGAGCAGGCCACGCAGGACAAGTTCGTCGGCGACTGGGCGCTGACGGGGGACCTCGCCAGAAAAGATGCCGAGGGCTATTTCTGGTTCGTCGGCCGCAAGGACGACCTCATCTCGAGCGGCGGGTATCGCATCGGTCCGAGCGAGATCGAGGACTGCCTGCAGGGCCACCCGGCGGTCGCGCTGGCGGCCGCGATCGGGGCGCCCGACCCGGTCCGGGGCGAGGTGGTCAAGGCGTTCGTCCAGCTCCATCCAGGCGGCGCCGGCACCGCCGAGCTGGCGCGGGATCTCCAGGGGTGGGTCCGTACGCGGCTTTCGGCCCACGAGTACCCGCGTGAGATAGAATTCATCGAGGCGATCCCGGTGACGACCACGGGTAAGGTGCGGCGGGCCGACCTGAGAATGCTCGAGCGGAAGCGGCGCGGACTGGAGAGCTGAGATGGGCTACGACTACAAGAAGCACTTCGGCGAGATCCTCTTGACGGAAGACCTGACGACCCTGCCTGAGGAGCGCACGTGGCGGCAGCAGGCTCCGGAGAAGGACACCGAGCCGCACCAGATCGTGCTCTATCTCGGCTGCAACGTGCTGCGCACCTCGCACATGATCCGCACGGTCACCGCGATCTTCGATCGGCTCGGGCTCGACTACGTCGCGGTCGGCGGCCCGACCTACTGCTGCGGCATCGTCCACCACCGGAACGGCGACACCGCGGCCTCGAACGGCATGAACAAGCGCACCGTCGAGCTCTTCCAGCGCTACAAGCCGGAAGAGGTTGTGATGTGGTGCCCGTCGTGCATGTTCTTCTACGACGAGATCCAGAAGTTCGAGTGGCCGTTCCCGGTGCGGCACACGACCGAGTTCCTCGCCGACCGCTTGCCGTCGATCCAGTTCACGCAGCGGGTCGACCAGGCTGTCGCGCTCCACTATCACAGCCAGAGCGAGCCACGTAAGCGTGAGGGCGCCGCGTGCCGCCGCCTGCTGGAGGCGGTGCCGGGCCTGCGCCTGGTCGACGTCGGCTCCGAGCCGCGCTTCGGCCGT
The DNA here is from genome assembly GCA_035275385.1 of Candidatus Methylomirabilota bacterium. Classification (GTDB taxonomy): domain Bacteria; phylum Methylomirabilota; class Methylomirabilia; order Rokubacteriales; family CSP1-6; genus AR31. The sequence goes on from DATEMW010000206.1 coordinate 2,716, forward strand.
CTCTGCACGGTCGACGTGCAGGCCCAGCTCGGCCAGCAAGTCTGGGATGGGCTGATCCTCGACGAGATCGACCGGGCGCGCGCCGGCGGCGCCGCCACGCTCGCGACGATCTATCACGGCTGCCAGCGGCTCATGTGCGGCTTCGAGACCGCGCGGCCGATCACGATCGAGCACTATCTCTCGGTGTTCGCGCGCGGGCTCGGGATCGAGTTCGAGGACCGCTACAAGAAATTCCGCCTCTGGCAGGACCCCGAGCGCGTCCTGGAAGAGTCGACGCCGTGCCAGACCGCGAACCACGTCGATCCGGCGCGGGCGCGCCAGCTCGTCGACAAGACGTTCGGCCGCATCACCACCGCATCGGACGCCCAGAGCCCGGCGGCGTCGTAGGCGCCCGGGCGCTGGCCCGCGAGCACACGTCAGTGGAGATCGGACTCTTCACCGAGTTCGAGTGGCGCACGGGCGTCGACGAGGCGCAGGCCTTCGACGACTCGTTGACCCAGGTCTGTCTCGCCGAGGATCTCGGCTACGACGCCGTGTGGCTGGCCGAGCTGCACTTCCAGAAGCAGCGCTCGGTGCTGTCCTCGCCCCTCGTCGTCGGCGCGACCATCGCGGGCCGCACCAAGCGCGTCAAGATCGGCTTCGCCGTCCAGGTGCTGCCGCTCATCCATCCCCTGCGCCTGGCCGAGGACGTTGCGACGCTCGATCACGTCAGCAAGGGCCGCCTCGACTTCGGCGTGGGCCGGAGCGGGCTGCCCGGCCACTACACGGGTTTCAACATCCCGTACGAAGAGAGCCAGGAGCGGTTCGACGAGACGCTCGAGATCTTGCTGAAGGCGTGGACCGAGGAGCGGTTCACATACGAGGGCAAGTACTTCCAGTTCCACGACGTCTGCGCGATCCCCAAGCCATACCAGAAGCCCCATCCGCCGCTCCGCGTCGCGGCGACGTCCGAAGAGTCGTATGCGGCGGTCGGCCGCCGTGGGCTCCCGATCTTCCTGGCCGTCCGCACCTCGAGCATCAGCGAGCTCCAGAGCTACGTCGGCGCCTACCACGCCGCCTGGCGCGCGGCCGGC
>DATEMW010000207.1:0-2047 GCA_035275385.1 Candidatus Methylomirabilota bacterium
GCCCGACGCCCAGGGGCGCGCGCTCGTCGAGCGCGTGCACGGCTACGCGCGCGAGGCGGGCCGCGATCCCGCGCGGCTCACGCTCGAGGGGCGCATTCGCCTGGCCGGTCAGAATGCCGACGGCTGGACGAAGCAGGTCGATGCGTGGAAATCGCTGGGCGCAACGTCGGTGATCGCCGAGCCGCGCGGTGCCGGCCTCAAGTTCCCGCACGGGCATCTCGAGGTGCTGCGCCGCTTCAAGGACGTCACAAAGTAGGAGAGTCATGAACGCCACGCAGACGGGCGAGACGGTCGAGCTGCTCCAGCAGCTCATCCGCAACAAGTGCGTCAACGACGGCAGCACCGCGTCGGGGCAGGAGGCGCGCAACAGCGACACTCTGCGTGCCTATCTCCAAGGTAGCGGCCTCGACATCGACGTCTACCAGCCCGACGGTGCACCCGGGCGCGCCAGTCTCGTCACCCGCATCGAGGGCACCGACCCGGCGGCGCCAACCCTGTGCCTGATGGGCCACACGGACGTCGTGCCGGTCACGCCGGCGCACTGGACCCGCGATCCGTTCGGGGGCGAGCTCGTGAACGGCGAGGTGTGGGGGCGCGGGGCCGTCGACATGCTGAACCTGACGGCGTCGCAGGCGGTGGCGCTCAAGACCCTGGCGCGGAGCGGATGGCGGCCGCGCGGCACCCTGGTCTATCTGGCGTGCGCCGACGAAGAGGCGGGCGGCGCGCTCGGCGCCGGGCACGTCTGCAAGAAGCACTGGGACGCGCTGCGCGCCGACTATCTCCTGACCGAGAACGGCGGCACCGTCACCCCCCACGACGGCGGGCTCAGCGTCACCGTGCACGTCGGCGAGAAAGGCGTGGCGTGGCGGCGGATCAGAGTGAAGGGCACTCCCGGCCACGGCTCGATGCCGTACGGATCCGACAACGCGCTGGTCAAGGCCGCGCACGTCGTCACCCGTCTCGCTGAATATCGTCCGTCACCGGACGTGACCGATCTCTGGCGCGGCGTGGTCGGAGCGCTCGATCTCCCGGCCGACGTCAAGGCGGGGTTGACCGATCCCTCACGTGTCGACGAGGCGATCGCCAAGCTTCCGCCGAGCCTGGCGCGGGCCGCGTGGTCGGCGACGCACACGACGTTCTCGCCGAACATGTGCCGGGGCGGTGTGAAGACCAACGTCATCCCCGACGTCGTCGACATCGAGGTCGACATCCGTACGATTCCCGGTGACAACGAGGACGAGGTGCGCCGCCATCTCGACAAGGCGCTCGGCGACCTCTCCGAGCAGGTCATCGTGGAGAAGCTCTTCTCCAAGCAGGCGTCGGTCTCGCCCACGGGCACGCCGCTCTGGGACGTGCTCGGCCGCGTGGTCGACGGCCACTATCCGGGCGCCAAGCTCCTCCCGAGGCTGATCGTGGGGTTCACGGACGCGCCGTACTTCCGCGAGCACGGCGCGGTGGCCTACGGCTTCGGGCTCTTCTCGCGTGCCTTGACCGCGGAGGCGATGTCGGGCAGGTTCCACGGCAACGACGAGCGGATCGACGTCGAGTCGCTGGCGCTCACGACTCAGGCGTGGCTCGATACCTGCGAGCTGTTTCTAGGCTGACGCTGCCGACGAGCGAGTTTGCCAGCAGCGCCACCAGGATGAGGGCGCCGCCCGTCAGGGTCGCCACGCCCGGCTGTTCGTTCAGCACGAGCCAGACCCAGAGCGGGCCGAGCACGGTCTCGAGCATCCCGACCAGGGCACTCTGCGCGGCAGGGATCCGCCTGGCGCCCGCCATGAAGAGCAGAAATCCGATGCCGTAGTTGCCGACCCCGAACAAGGTGAGCAGGAGGAGGTCGCGCCCCCCGATCGCAAACGGCTGGGCGAAGGGCAGCGCGAGCAGCGCCGTCAAGAACGTCGCCAGCGCCGCGGCCGGTGTCATCGGCGTCTCGGGGTGGCGGCGCACGAGGACCGTGGCGGTGGCGAAGCTGATCGCCATGACCAGCGCGAGCAGGTCGCCGATGATCGTGCCGCGACTGTACGAGTCGGACACCATGATGACGGCA
>DATEMW010000208.1:0-9519 GCA_035275385.1 Candidatus Methylomirabilota bacterium
TCACCCGGCGCCGTGCGGACGCCGCGACCAGCGAAGGGAGCCCGCCGTGATGAGCTCTTGGCTCGAGATCGAGCCGCCGCGCTTCCGAGAGCGCTTCGACCGTGAGCCGTTCCTCGTGCGGCACCGCCTCATGGAGCATCCGCTGTTCGCGCTGCCGCGGCTGGTCGCGCTGGCGCGCGCGTTGCCCGAGGATCGCGTCGAATACAACGCGGGCGACGTCCCGGTGAGCCTCGATCCCGCGAAGACGCCGCGGACCGGCTTGTCGATCGAGGAGACGATCCGCCGGATCGAGGAATGTCGCTCGTGGATGGTCTTCAAGAACGTCGAGCAGGATCCGGAGTACCGCGCGCTGCTCGACCAGTGCCTGGATCAGGTGCGCGAGCACTCCGAAGCGCTGTGGCCCGGCATGGGCCGGCGCGAAGGGTTCGTCTTCGTCTCGTCGCCGGGTTCGGTGACGCCCTATCACATGGATCCCGAGCACAACTTCCTCCTCCAGATTAGGGGGCGCAAACAGGTCAGCATGTTCGACGGCGAGGACCGCGAGCTCCTGTCCGAGCTCGAGCTGGAGCGATTCTACGCGCGGGGGCACCGCAATCTGGTCTTCGACGATCGCTACCAGCGGAAGGCGCACGTGTTCGAGCTCACGCCCGGCGACGGTCTCTACTTTCCGGTGACGTGGCCGCACTGGGTGCAGAACGGGCCGGAGGTTTCGGTGTCCTTCAGCATCACGTTCCGGACGGTGTCGTCGGACCGCCGAGAGATCCTCTATCACGTCAACGAGCGCATGCGGCGGCTCGGCATCGGGCTGCCGGCGGTGGGCCGGTCGGAATTCCTGGACGAGGCGAAGTACCGAGCGTTCCAGACCCTGGCGCGCGCGCACCGGGCGCTTGGCGGGCGCCGGGAGGCCGGCGTCCGGACGTATACCTGATTCATCATGACGCGATTTCGTGCGTTCGTCGGCCTGGTCTCGATCATGCTCGCGGCACTCGTGCTGTTGGGCTGTCTCCATCGCGGCTACTTCACCGGGTTTCTTCCGAGCTCCGCCGCCGAGCTCAACGAGCTCACGTTGCCGCCGGGATTTCGGATCGCGGTCTACACCGGCGACGTTCCCAACGCCCGGCAGATGGCGCTCGGTCCGCCCGGCGTGGTGTTCGTCGGCTCGCGTTCCGAGGGCAAGGTGTATGCGGTCGTCGACCGGGACGGTGACAACCGTGCCGACCAGGTGCACCTGATCGCGCGCGGGCTCGATCAGCCGAGTGGCGTCGCGTATCGCGACGGCGCCCTGTACGTGGCCGCGGTAAGTCGCATCCTGCGCTTCCGCGACGTCGCGAAAGATCTGACCCATCCGCCCAAGCCCGAGGTCGTCAGCGACGCCTACCCGACCGACGCGCACCACGGCTGGAAGTTCATCGCGTTCGGCCCGGACGGCAAGCTCTACGTGCCGGTCGGCGCACCGTGCAACGTGTGCGCGCCGCCCGGGCCGCTGCACGCCACGATCACGCGGCTCGAGCTCACGGGTGGCCGGCCCGAAGTGGTGGCGCGCGGCGTCCGCAACAGCGTCGGCTTCGATTTCGATCCGGCCACCGGCGACCTGTGGTTCACCGACAACGGCCGCGACTGGCTCGGCGACGATCAGCCGCCGGACGAGCTCAATCACCTGACCAAGGTCGGCGAGCATTTCGGCTTTCCGTTCTGCCACGGCAACGGCATCCGCGACCCGGAGCACAACGGCGGGCGCTCGTGCGCCGAGTTCACGCCGCCGGCGCGCGATCTCGGCCCGCACGTCGCGGCCATCGGCATGCGGTTCTATACGGGCCGCATGTTTCCCGAGAGGTACCGTGGCGGCGTCTTCATCGCCGAGCACGGCTCGTGGAACCGCTCGACGCCGATCGGCTATCGGGTGACATTCGTGAAGATCGAGAACGGTCGCGCCACCTCGTACGAGCCGTTCGCCGCGGGATGGCTCAAGGGCAGCACCGCATCGGGGCGCCCCGCGGACGTCCTCGTGATGCCCGACGGCGCGCTGCTGGTCTCCGACGACAAGGCTGGACGCATCTACCGCATCAGCTACGCCGGCGGCAGCTGATCCCGCCGTTTCCCCGCCAGACGGCCCGCCTGAGTACAATAGGCGGCGCAGTCGTTCGACCCTCGACAAGGAGGCTCCCCATGGACGCATGGACATCGAATACCGTCCAGGCGGCGGATCGCATATCCGCCTTTCTCTGGAAAGTGTACGGCTGGATGGCGATCGGACTCGGTCTCACGGCGGTGGTGGCGTTCGCCGTGGCCGGCTCGCCGGATCTGCTGCGGGTGCTGGTCGGCAACCGGCTCGTGTTCTTCGCGCTGGTCATCGCCGAGCTGGGCCTGGTCTTCTTCCTGTCGGCCCGGGCCGACCGCCTGGCGCCCGGTACGGCGGCGGGCCTGTTCGCGCTCTACTCGGCGCTGAACGGCGTCACCCTGTCGGTGATCTTGATCGCCTACACGGGCGAATCGGTGACGATGACGTTCGTCGTCACGGCCGGCATGTTCGGCGCGCTGGCGCTGTTCGGCTCGACGACGAAGCGCAGCCTGGCCGGCTTCGGGCAGTTCTTCATGATGGGCCTGGTCGGGCTCATCCTCGCCTCGATCCTCGGCATGTTCTGGCACAACGACGCACTGCAGTTCCTGATCTCGGTGGTGGGCGTCATCGTCTTCACCGGGCTCACGGCCTACGACGCGCAGCGGCTCAAGCAGATGGCGCTGGCCCTGCCCGACGGGCAGATCGGCTCCTACGCGATCGTCGGCGCGCTCTCGCTCTATCTGGACTTCATCAACCTGTTCCTGATGCTGCTGCGCTTCACCGGCAGCCGGCGTGACTGAGGCCCAAGCACGACATAAACCCTCGCGTTCCTGAGGAGATCGATCGATGCGACTTCTCCGTGTCCTAGCGTGTGGTCTGCTCGCCGCGTTGATCCTGGCCGCGCCGGCGGCGGCGTCGCCCGAAGGGCAGATGACCTGGGGAGTTCATATCTCGCTGTCGCCCACGTGGTTCGACCCCGCCGAGACGCAGGGGATCATCACGCCGTTCATGGTTCTCTATGCCATCCACGACGCAATGGCCAAGGCGATGCCTGGCAACACCGCGGCGCCGAGCCTGGCCGAATCGTGGCAAGTTTCGGCTGACGGGCGCGTCTACGACTTCACCCTGCGCAAGGGTGTGAAGTTCCATAACGGCGAGCCGCTGACCTCCGAAGACGTGAAATTTTCATTCGAGCGGTACAGGGGCGCGGCGGCCAAGACCTTGAAGGACCGGGTTGCCGCGGTCGAGACGCCGGATGCCCTGCACGTGAAGTTCCGACTCAAGAATCCATGGCCCGACTTCATGACGTTCTACACCGCGGCCAGCGGTGCTGGCTGGATCGTGCCGAAGAAGTACGTGGAGAAGGTCGGCGACGAGGGGTTCAAGAAGGCGCCGATCGGCGCGGGTCCCTACAAGTTCGTCTCGTTCTCGCCCGGGGTCGAGCTGGTGATGGAGGCGTTCGACGGATACTGGCGCAAGACGCCAAGCGTCAAGCGGCTGGTCTTCAAGGTCATCGGCGACGAGACCACGCGTCTGGCCGCGTTGAAGCGCGGTGAGGTCGACGTCGTCTACTCGATCCGCGGCGAGCTGGCCGAGGAGCTGCAGAAGACGCCGGGGCTCACGCTGAAGCCGGCGGTGATCCAGGCGCCGCAATGGGTCAGCATGCTGGACCAGTGGGATCCGAAGTCGCCCTGGCACGACCGGCGGGTGCGGCTGGCGGCCAACCTGGCGATCGACCGCAAGGCGATCAACCAGGCCATCACGCTCGGCTACTCGCGGCTGACGTACAACCTCATTCCGAGCACGTTCGACTTCTACTGGCAGCCGCCGGCCTATGCCTTCGACCCCGCGCAGGCCAAGAAGCTGCTCGCTGAGGCGGGCTATCCGAGCGGCTTCGACGCCGGCGACTACTACCTGGACATCTCGTACGCGAACGTGCAGGAGGCGATCGCGAACTATCTGCAGCAGATCGGCATCCGGACCAAGCTGAAGCCGCTGGAGCGCGCCGCGCACTGGGCGAGTTACGGCGACAAGAAGTACAAGAACCTCGCCTACACCGCCAGCGGCGCGTTCGGCAACGCGGCGACGCGCCTGGAGTCATTCGTGGTCGCCGGCGGCACCTATGTCTACGGGAGTTACCCCGAGATCGACTCGCTGTTCAAGGACCAGGCCGCCGAGCTGGATCGCAAGAAGCGGGAAGCGCTCCTGCACAAGATCCAGCAGATCGTGCACGAGAAGACGATGATCATCCCGATATGGGAGCTCGCGTTCATCAACGGCCAAGGGCCCAGGGTGCAAGAGTCCGGTCTCGGGCTCATCCCGGGCCACGCGTACTCGGCCCCGTACGAGGACGTGAAGCTGAAGGCGAAGTGACCGTGCGCGCCGGGGCGGGCGCTACCTGAAGCGCTCGACCCCGGTGCCGCGGTACAGGATCTTCGCGGAGGCCGCCAGCACCGCGGCGTGGTGGGCGAGCGCGTCGGGCGTCAGGTCGGCGGTGGGCGGCAGCTCCGGCGCGAAGTGGTGGTACTCGTCGACCCCGCGCACGAGCATCGCGCTGTCACCGTCGCCCGCGATCTGCCGGACGTACGTGGGGATGTAGCGGATCGCGAAGCCGATGCGCCGGTCGTCCGACCGGTTCGCGGGCGAGCCATGGACCATCCGCACGTGATGCAGGGACATCTCGCCGGCGCGCAGCAGGATGTCCACGCCGCGCGCCTCGTCGACCTCGACCGCGATCTCCTGGCCGCGCGACAGCAGATTGTTCGGCGCGAAGGTGTCGCGGTGGGCGAGCTGTTCGTCGTGTGAGCCCGGCACCATCCGCATCGCCCCGTTTTCGACCGTGGCGTCGGTGAAGGCCACCCACGCCGTGAGGACGTCGGGCGCGCTCAGCCCCCAGTAGGTGGCGTCCTGGTGCCAGGAGACGTACGCCGGATCCCGCGCCTCCTTGATGAAGAAGCTCGAGCTCCAGGCCAGGAGGTTCGGACCCAGCACGGCCTCGACCGGATCGAGGATCGCGGGGTGGCGCACCAGGTCGGCGAGCCACGTGAAGAGCAGATGCGGCTTGTGACGCAGCTCACCGCCGAGCTTGCCACCGTGCTCGGCTTCGACGGCCTCGAGGCGGCGGCGCGTCGTCAGCGCCTCAGGGGCGGACATCACATGGATCGGGAAGTAAAACCCGTCGCGGCGGTACTGTTCGACGGCGGCCGACGCGACGGTAGTGCGAGCCGCAGGCCGTCGCGGGGCTGGGGCCCCGCCGGCCGAGGCGAGCGGTTGATGAGATGTCATGACCTTGGGTCGATGGTACCCGAAGACGCGCGCGCCCACACCGCGTAGAGCGGATCCCCGCGCCCGGCCGACCGCTCGGCGTCCTGGATAGCGCTGAAGCCGCCGGCGGTGTGGAAGTAGCTGCGGACGAGCGTCACGTGCTGCTCGTCGGTGGTGTCGAGCCACACCGCCACCGCCTTCGTCGGAAAGCAGCGATTCGAGAACGACACGACGAAGGGCGCCCCGGGCTTGAGCACGCGGCGCACCTCGCGCAAGAGCAGCACGGGATGCACGACGTACTGGATCGAGACCGCGCACATCGCGCCGTCGAACTCCGCGTCGCCGAACGGCAGGCGGCTCACGCGGTTCACGTCGTGGACGACGTGGCTCGCGAGCTGCGGATTGTCGGCCATCTCCTCGGCGTTCATGCCGAGCCCGACCACGGCGCCGGAGCGGGAGCCCTCGGGCAAATGGCTGCGCCAGCTGCTCATCAGATCGAGCAGCCGGCCGTCCTTCGGCAGGATCTCGGCGTAGAGAGCTCCGAGCGCGGCGATCGCGCCGTCGTCGATGTGGACGACCTTGCGCGGAAAGCTATAGAAGTGGTCGTCCGGCGCCTCGTCGTCACGCGTGAACGCCAGGGGTGAGAGCAAGCCGTCGCCGGGGGGCGTCTCCATGCCGGCTATGATGCATCACCTGGCCGAGCCGCGGGACGATGTCCGCAGTGATCCTCGGGATCGCGCGCATGATCACCGCGGTGCGAGTACGATGAGCCTGACACGTCATGCGCATTCTGGTGGTGGAGGACGACCGGAAGGTCGCGAGCTTCATCCGGCAGGGGCTCGTCGAAGAGGGGCACACCGTCGAGACCGCCGCCGACGGGGACAGAGGCCTCGAGCTACTGGTCGACGGTGAGCCCTACGATCTGATCGTCCTCGACGTCCTCTTGCCTGGCCGCGACGGCTTCTCGGTGCTCAAGGCCGCGCGCCAGGCGGGCGTGCACGCGCCGGTCATCATGCTCACCGCGCGTGACAGCGTCGCCGACAAGGTGACCGGACTCGATCTCGGCGCCGACGATTATCTCGCCAAGCCGTTCGCGTTCGAGGAGCTGCTGGCGCGGGTGCGCGCGCTGTTCCGCCGCCGTGCCGAGCGGCGCACGCCGGTGCTGCGGCTGGCCGATCTGACGCTCGACCCGGCCACGCGCAAGGTCGAGCGGGCCGGCCGGCGGATCGAGCTGACCACGCGCGAGTGGGCGCTCCTCGAGTACTTCATGCGCAGTCCCGGCCGCGTCCTCACGCGTCCGATGCTGGTGCAGCACGTGTGGGGCCTCGACTTCGATCCCGAGAGCAACATCGTCGACGTGTACGTCGGCTATCTCCGGCGGAAGATCGACGGCCCGCAGGAGCGCAAGCTCTTCCACACCATCCGCGGCGCGGGCTACGTGCTGAAGGACGAGCCGTGAGGCCGCTCTCGATCCGGGCCCGGCTGACGCTCTGGTACACGGGCGTGGTCGCCGCGATCTTGATCCTGGTCGGCGTCGCCGCCTACTCGCTCCTGCGCTGGCATCTGTACAACGATCTCGACGCGTCGCTTTTCACCGTGGCCGACGTCCTGCGCGAGGCGCCGCCGGTGGACCCCACCGCGCCGCTGCCGCCCGATCTCGAGCCGCTCGTCCGCGGCTTCCTCGGCTCGGAGTTCTCCGACGCGCTGATGCAGCTGCTCGACCCCGAGGGACGCCTGCGCTCGCGCGCGCTCCGGCCGGCGCTGCCGCTCTCGCCGGAGGCGCGCGAGAACGCGCTGCACGGGGCGCCCACCCTCGAGACCGTCGCGCTGGGGACGGGCGAGCAGGCCCGCCTGCTCACGATGCCGGTCGTGCGCGGCGGGCGCATCGTCGACCTGGTGCAGGTGGCGATGCCGCTGCGGCGCACGCGCCAGGCCCTCGTTCGCTATGTCGAGACCTTGCTGGTGCTGCTGCCGCTCGGCGCGGTGCTGTCGGCCATCGGCGGCTGGTTCCTGGCCCGGCGCGCGCTCCGTCCGGTCGACCGGATGTCGCACAGCGCGCTCGAGATCAGCGCGCAAGACCTGAGTCGCCGCCTCGAGCTTCGGGGCACGAACGACGAGATCGATCGGCTGGCCGACACGCTCAACGCGATGCTCGCCCGCCTGGAGGCCGCCTTCGCCGAGATGCAGCGCTTCACCGCCGACGCCGCGCACGAGCTACGGACGCCGCTCACGGCTCTGCGCGGCGGCATCGAGGTGGCGCTGCGCGCGGAGCGCTCGAGGGAGGACTATCGCGGCGTTCTCACCTCGAGCCTCGAGGAGGTCGAGCAGCTGGTCCGGCTCACCGAGGACCTGCTGCTCCTGTCGCGCTCCACCATGGGGCTGAGCGCGTCGCGCCAACCCGTCGATCTCGAGCCCCTGTGCCTGGAGGCGCTCGAGCTCGGCGTGCGGCTGGCCAAGGGCAAGGGGGTCAGCGTCAGCATGGGCGCCACGGTACCGGCAGTGGTGCAGGGCGACGCGGGGGCGCTTCGGCGGGCGGTCCTGAACCTGGTCGACAACGCGGTCAAGTACACCCCCGCGGGCGGCAGCGTGGTGGTCTCGCTGGAGCGTTCGGGTGAGCGCGTGTCGATCGCGGTCGAGGACACGGGCATCGGCATCGACCCCGCCGATGCCGAGCGTGTTTTCGAGCCCTTCGTGCGGCTCGACGCCGGCCGGAGCCGCGACACCGGCGGCACCGGGCTCGGTCTGGCCATCGCGCGCTCGATCGTGCTGGCCCACCGCGGTACGCTGGAAGTGAAGACGCGTACCGGCGGCAGCCGCTTCACGATCGATCTGCCCGCCGCGTAGTCCTTTCCGCGGGCGAAGAGGTCCGGAGACTAAGAGGCTTCTCATGTACCTCTCACAACGTCTTTAAGCCCGCTCGTTATCGTGAATATCGCGGCGCCAGAAACGCCGCGCCAAACCATGCGAGCAGAGGAACACGGAGGCGGACCTATGAATCTCTCGAGGATGTCTCGACGCTGGGCAGCGCCCGTCGTCGCGCTTGTTGCAGCGGCTGGACTGATCGGATTGCTGCCCCATCTCGGCACGGGCGCGTCACAGACGCCGCTCTGGAGCGAGCATCGCGGCGCACAGACCGCCACGATCCAGGCGCCGGACTGGGTGCGCCTGAGCAAAGAGGCGAAGCCCGCGGTCGTCAACGTCAGCACCAAGCTCAACGCCGAGTCGCCGACACGGCCCGAGCCGAAGGGCCGTCCGGAGCGCCCCGACGAGCGGTCGTTCGAGGATTTCTTCAAGCGCTTCTTCGACGAGACTCAGCGGCGACCCGTGCGGGCCGCGGGCTCGGGCTTCGTGCTGAACTCGAACGGTTTCATCGTGACCAACAACCACGTCGTCGAGAACGCGGCGGACATCCAGGTCAAGCTGGACGACGGGCGTGAGCTGCCCGCCAAGGTGGTTGGCCGCGACTCGAAAACCGACCTCGCCCTCCTGAAGGTCGACGCCACTGGATTGCCGGTGATCCCCCTCGGCGATTCGACGGCGCTTCAGGTGGGTGAGCCGGTGATGGCGATCGGCAACCCCTTCGGGCTCGAGCAGACCGTGACGACCGGCATCGTGAGCGCGACCGGTCGGGTGATCGGCAGCGGGCCCTACGACAACTTCATCCAGACCGACGCGTCCATCAACCCCGGCAACAGTGGCGGACCGCTGATCAATGCGCGCGGCGAGGTGATCGGTATCAACACCGCGATCTTCAGCCGGGGCGGCGGCTCGGTCGGCATCGGCTTCGCGGTGCCCTCGAGCCTGGCCAAGACCGTCATCACGCAGCTGGCCGACCACGGCAAGGTCGAGCGTGGCTGGCTCGGTGTGTCGATCCAGCCGCTCACGAAGGACCTCGCCAAGAACTTCAAGCGCGATAGCACCAACGGCGCGCTGGTCTCGTCGGTGATCGAGGGCTCGCCGGCCGAAAAGGCGGGCCTGAAGGCCGGCGACGTGATCGTGGAGTTCAACGGTAAGAAGGTCGCAAAGGCGACCGAGCTGCCGAGCCTCGTCGCCGACCTGACGGTGGGGCGCGACGTGCCGATGGTGATCGTGCGCGACGGCAGCGAGATGCGGCTCAACGCGCGCATCGCGAGGCTCGAGGACGAGACGCCGGCGAAGGTGGCTGACGCGCAGAGCAAGGGCCAGCTGGGCCTCTC
>DATEMW010000209.1:0-2581 GCA_035275385.1 Candidatus Methylomirabilota bacterium
CGTGGACGATGATCGTGGGCACGCGGGGCGCCTGGGCGCGGTCGGCGGATGGCGGCATCGCCTTCACCGTGTCACAATCCGGGCGGTTTGCAAAATCCCCGGTCGATCAGCAGTCTCAACGCTCGGATCGTCGCCTGCCGCCTCTGTTCCCGGCTCGTGAAGCACCGCGAGGCGGTCGCGGCAGCTCCACCGCGCCGATATCAGGGCGAGCGCTACTGGGCCAAGCCGCTGCCCGGTTTCGGCGATCCGCGCGCACGGCTCCTGCTCGTGGGGCTGGCACCCGCGGCGAACGGGGGCAATCGGACGGGCCGGATGTTCACCGGCGACCGGAGCGGCGACTGGCTCTTCGACGCCCTCCATCACGCGGGCTTCGCGAGCCAGCCGACGTCGGAGCGCCGGGGCGACGGTCTCGAGCTCCTCGACGCGTACATCACGGCGGCGGTGCGGTGCGCGCCGCCCGACAACAAGCCGACGCTCGACGAGTTCGCCCGGTGCGCGCCATACCTGGTCACGGAGCTCAGGATGCTGACCCGGGTGCGTGTGGTCGTGGGGCTCGGTCGAATCGGCTGGCAGGCGTACTTGAGAGGGCGGCTGACACTCGGCGTGCCCCGTGCACGTCCCGTCCCGAAGTTCGGACACGGCGCGATCACCCGGTTCGATGACGGCGTGACCTTGATCGCGACCTACCACCCGAGCCAGCAGAACACGTTCACCGGCAAGCTGACGCGGCCGATGCTCCGGGGAATCTTCGAGACCGCGCGTCGTCTCCTGGAGCGCGACGCGGCCGAGGCGCCCGCCTAGTCGGCGAGGTCGGCGGGCAGGCGAGGCCGCTCGGCGACCGTGAGCGAGAGCTCGCGACGCTGCCCGTCGCGGACGATCGTGATCCGAGCGCGCTGACCCGGCTTGAGAGTCTTTACCTTCGCCAGATAGTCCTGATGGGTCTTGATCGACGTGTTGTCGATCGACGTCAGGACATCGCCGCCGATCAGATACTCCTCGCCCTGCACGACGACCGAGAGGTTGCCGCCGCGGACACCCGCGCGCTCCGCCGGACTGCCGTCGTACACGACCTCGATCAGGTAGCCCGGCGACAACGGCATGCGGAGCAGTGAGGTGATCTGCGAGTCGATCTCGCGCCCCTGCAGCCCGAGCCACGGGCGGATCACACGCCCGCTGTCTCGCAGATCGCGCAAGATCGCCTTGCCCGCGTTGATCGGCAGCGCGAAGCCGATCGAGTTGGCCTCTTCGGAGATGAACGTGTTGATCCCGACGACGGCGCCGCAGCGGTCGACGAGCGGGCCGCCCGAGTTCCCGGGGTTGATCGGCGCGTCGGTCTGGATCATCGGCTGCTCGGCCAGGCCCGGCAGGATACGGTTGAGGCCGCTCACGATGCCGCGAGTCATCGTCTGCTCGAGGCCCATCGGATTGCCGATCGCGACGACTTCCTCGCCCACGCGGAGCGCGGAGGAATCTCCCAGCCGCGCGACGGGAAGGGGCGCGGGCGCCTCGATCCGGAGCAGGGCGAGATCGGTCACCGTGTCCATGCCAAGGACCCGGGCTGGCGTGCGCGCGCCCGAGTCGAGTATGACGACGAGCGTGGCGGCGCCGTCGATCACGTGCGCGTTGGTCAGCACCTGGCCGTCGCGCTCGATGACGACACCGGAGCCGACCACGGTCTCGAACCTGCGCTGGGGCTTGGCCTTGTTGATCTTGGTGGCCTGGATCGACACGACGCTCGGCGAGACGCGCTCGAACAGCGACACCAGCGGCTCGGTGCATGCCTGCTGCGCGGCGGCCGTGTGCGGGACCGCGAGCAGCAGGATGAGCACGAGCACGCGCATCACGCAGGATGATACACCGGCCGGCTTGAGCCTGGGCGGTATAATCAGGCGATGCGTGTTGCGATTCCCGCCCTGTTGCTGTTCTCGCTGCTCATCCCGTCCGGCGCGCCCGCCGAGAACCGCGTCGTCGCCGCGACGCTCGACAACGGCCTGCGCGTGCTGCTGCTCGAGGACGCGCGCAGTCCGATCGTGTCGTTTCAGACCTGGTATCGCGTCGGCTCGCGCGACGAGCACCGGGGCGCGACCGGCATCGCCCACTTCCTCGAGCACTTGATGTTCAAGGGCACGCCCACTCACGGCGCGAGGCAATTCGCGCGGCTCGTCGAGGAGAACGGCGGCCAGGACAACGCGTTCACGTCGCAGGACGTCACGTCGTACTACGTCAACATCGCGGCCGACAAGGTCGATCTCGTGATCGATCTGGAGGCCGACCGCATGCAGAATCTCCTCCTCGACGCCAAGGAGATCGGCTCCGAGCGCGAGGTCGTCATCGAGGAGCGGCGTACGCGCACCGAGGACGATCCCGGCGGCTTCCTCGGCGAGGAGGTGAGCTCGATCGCCTTCAAGGCGCATCCGTACGGGACGCCGATCATCGGCTGGATGGAGGACATCAAGCGGATCACGCCCGAGGAGATCCGCGCGTTCTACAAGACGTACTACGTCCCGAACAACGCGCTCGTGGTCGCGGTGGGCGCGTTCAAGGCCAACGAGCTCCTCGAGAAGATCAAGCGCCGCTTCGG
>DATEMW010000210.1:0-3265 GCA_035275385.1 Candidatus Methylomirabilota bacterium
TGCTCGCACTCCACACCTGGACGCTCGACACGACGCCGCTGGCCGACGCGCTCCGCGCGACGAAGGCCGCGGGCTGGGACGGCGTCGAGCTTCGCCGGATCGATTTCGCCCGCGCGGCCGAGAAGGGTCAGGCCGCGAACGACGTGCTGGGGCTCGTGAAGGCCAGCGGCCTCGGCGTCGCCTGCGTGGGCGTCGAGCTCGGCTGGATGTTCGCCGACGGCGAGGAGCGCCGAAAGCTCATGCAGGCGTTCGACGAATCCTGCCGCTGGGCCGTGGCGCTCGGCTGCCAGACCGTGATGAGCGCGTCGGACCGCGGCAAGGGCGATCTCGCGCGCGCCGCCTCGAACATGCGCGAGGCGGCCGACATCGCCGCGCGCCACCGCGTGAAGCTCGCGGTCGAGTTCAACTCGCAGGCCGAGCAGCTCAACAACCTCGAGGTCATGCGCGGCGTGGTCGCCAAGGCCGGGCACCCGAGCTGCGGGCTCTTGCTCGACACCTATCACTTGCAGCGGAGCAACGCGAGCCTGAAGGCCGTCGACGACGTCGCGCTCGCCGAGATCGCCTACGTGCAGTACAGCGACGTGCCGCGCACCGGGCTCGAGCCCGGCAAGGCGCTCGACCGGCTGCCGCCCGGAAAGGGCAGCGTGCCGTTCAAGGAGATCTTCGCGCTGCTCGACCGCAAGGGCTATCGC
This sequence comes from Candidatus Methylomirabilota bacterium, assembly GCA_035275385.1. Classification (GTDB taxonomy): domain Bacteria; phylum Methylomirabilota; class Methylomirabilia; order Rokubacteriales; family CSP1-6; genus AR31. The sequence continues at coordinate 693 of DATEMW010000210.1, forward strand.
GGCTTCATGAGCTACGAGGCGCCGAACCCGGCGGCGTGGGCGCGCCCGGCCGAAGACGTCGCGCGCGAGGCGCTCGAAGCGACCCGCGCGCAGCTGGCGAGAAATTAGCGAACACGAGGGAGATCATGCGCAAGACCATCACCGGCACCGGCGGCATGCTGCTCGTCCAGACCCTGAAGGACGCGGGCGTGGACTATCTCTTCACGAATCCGGGCTCCGCCGAGACCGGGATCTTCGCCGCCCTCTCCGAGGACCAGGATCAGAAGCTCATCGTCGGCAAGCACGAGGGGCTCGTGGCGGCGATGGCCGACGGCTATCACCGGATGAGCGGCAAGGTCGGCGTCGTCATCGCCCACGTGATGGGCGGCTCGTGGCAGCTCGCCGGACAGCTCTTCAACGCGCAGATCGCCGGCTCGTCCTTGCTCGTGATCGCTGGAGACTGGGCCTCCGAGATCCAGGACTTCCGCGGGCTGGCGGCGTTTCCGGGTCTGACGCAGGCCGAGTCGATGCGGCCCATCACCAAGGACGCGCGCGCGTCCTACCAGGTGGCCGCGAACCCGGCGGCGATCACGATAGCGACCACGCGGGCGCTGCGCGAGGCGACGACGCCGCCGACCGGACCGGTTTACCTCTCGATCAGCGCCGAGCTGCTCCTGCGCGAAGGGCTCGAGGCGCAGATCGGAGAAGCCGCCGCGTACCGGATCGAGCGGCCGGGGCCCGCGCGCGCGACAACGGTCGAGGCGATCGCGCGAAAGCTCGCTGAGGCGAAGTGTCCGGTGTTGATGTTCGGCGACGACGTGTGGCGCGAGCGCGCCGGCGTCGACGCGGTCAGGCTCGCCGAGGCGCTCGAGGCGCCGGTGTTCGCTACGCGGCAGATCTTCCCGAACTTCCCGACCCGGCATCCGCTCTTCTGCGGCATGTATCCCGCGTCGAAGGACTTCGAGAAGGTCACCGGGCTCAAGCCGGACCTGATCTTCATGGCCGGTGTCCAGGGGGTGCACGGCGGCGTGGCCGAGCCGTTCGTGATCCAGATCGGGCCCAATCCGCTGCTGATGGGCCGTCACTATCCGCTCGACATCGCGGCGCAGTGCGAGCTGCCCGACACGCTTCGCGCCATCGCCGAGGCGGTGAAGCGCCTGCCGTCCGCCGGCGGCTTCGCGCGCCAGCGTGAGAAGGTGCGCGCGTACGCGAAGCTCCTCATCTCGCGCGAGGAGGACCTGGCGCGCGAGCACGAGCACGACGAGATCGTCCACCCGAGCGTGCTGGAGACGCATCTGGCGCAGCTCCTGCCGAAGAACACCGCGATGGTCCAGGAGAGCTCGACGTCGCGAACGACGCTCTTGCCCTTCGGCCACGACGCGATGCACTGGACCCGCAGCGGCGGCGGCTCGCTCGGCTTCGGCGTGGGCGCGGCCATCGGCGCCAAGATCGCGGTCGGCCGCGAGCGGCCGGTGATGCTGCACCTGGGCGACGGCGCCCTGACCTACAGCGCCGCGGGCTTCTGGACGATGGCGCGGTACAACACCGCGATCCTCACGGTGATCTCGAACAACGAGACCTACCAGGTCGTTCGCACGAACTGGGCGCGCGAGGTGCCGGACAGCAAGATGGTGCACACCGGCAAGTACCCGGGGCTCTATCTCGACGCGCCGGCCACGGACTACGCGGCGCTGGCGCGCGCGCAGGGCGTCGACGGCGAGACCGTCAAGACATTGAAAGAGCTCGAGCCGGCGCTGCGCCGCGGCGTCGACCGGACGACGCGGGAGAACAAGCCGTACGTGATCGACGTGAAGGTTCAGCGCGAGGGCATCGGCGCCGATTCGACCTGGTACCAGGACTGGAAGATGTAGGGCCTACTCCTGATTCACGCCTCGGGTGGACGGGTCTCCGGGCCGCGCATACGCTCGAACGAAGGAGGACATGATGGCGAATCCATTCGTTCACGTGGAGCTGCAGACGAACGATCCCACGAGCGCGCGTAAGTTCTACACGAGTCTGTTCGGCTGGAAGCTGCAGGACGTCTCGATGTCGGGCGGCACCTACACGATGATCGACGTCGGCGGTGGCACCGGCGGCGGCATGATGCAGAACCCCGTGCCCGGCGCGCCGTCGCACTGGCTCGCCTACGTGGGCGTCGACGACATCCACGCGTCGACCAAGAAGGCCAAGGAGCTCGGGGCGATGGTGCTCGTGGACGTGACCGAAGTGGGCGAGTTCGGCTGGATGAGCGTGATCACCGATCCGACCGGCGCGACCCTCGCGATGTGGAAGCCCAAGAACGCCAAGCACTAAGATCCCGGCGCCCGTCCGTCGCTCGGACGGGCGCTGCTATCGAGCGCCGTCTCGCAGGCCGACAAGGAGACGGCGCACCCACACGCGAATCATCTCTCGCCTGTAGTCGGCGCTCCCCATGAGGTCGGATAGGGGCTCGGCATCGCGAGCCGCCAGATCGGCCGCGGCGCGCGCCGCTGCGTCGGTCAGTGCCTCGCCCATCAACGCCGCCTCGGCGCGCTCGACGCGGATCGGGGTCGGCGCCGCGCCACCCAGGGCGAGGCGCACGTGCGCGCAGCGCC
>DATEMW010000211.1:0-11462 GCA_035275385.1 Candidatus Methylomirabilota bacterium
CGCGATCAGCACGCCGAGCCCGCGCGCGTGGGCGCTCGTGGCGTACTCGTGGGTGCGCTCGGGCGTGCGGTGCGCGGAGGTGACCACGACTTCGCTCCCGACCTCGAGCGCGTCGAGGACCTTCACCGCTTCGAGCATCACGTCCAGATCGCTGTCGCTGCCGAGCACGATGCCTACGCGCACGGGTCCTGTCACGCTCGTCGCCTCCCGATATCGGTTCGATAGTGCATGCCTTCGAACGAGATGTCGCCGACCGCGGCGTACGCGGCCGCGATCGCCGCCTCGATCCCCTCGGCGACCGCGGTCACGCCGAGGACGCGGCCGCCGGCCGTCACGAGCCGACCGTCGCGCGTCGCGGTCCCCGCGTGGAACACGTTCACCCCGGGTCTTGCCTCCGCTGCCTCGATACCACGGATCGGCAGTCCCGTCTGGTATTTGCCGGGATAGCCGCCCGACGCGAGGTTCACGCAGACCGACGCCGAGCTCGGCCACAGGCGCGCGGGCGGCCACGCGTCGCCCCGCGCGGCGGCGAGGAGCAATGGGACCAGATCGCCCGGCACTCGGACCATCAGGGCCTGACACTCCGGGTCACCGAAGCGGCAGTTGAACTCGACGACCTTCGGGCCCTCGGGGGTCAGCATCAAACCGGCGTAGAGAACGCCGCGGTAGGGCGCGCCCTCTCGCGCGAGCGCACCGAGCGTCGGGCGGACGATGGTCTCCACGACACGCTTCTCGAGCGCCTCGTCGAACTGGGGCACGGGCGAATAGCAGCCCATCCCGCCCGTGTTCGGGCCGCGGTCGCCGTCGAAGACCGCCTTGTGGTCCTCGGCGGCCGCGAGCGTCAAGACGTCGGCGCCGTTCGACAAGGCGAAGAAGGAGACCTCCTGCCCGACCATGAACTCCTCGACCACCACGCGCGCGCCGGCGGCGCCGAACGCACGCCGCTCCATGCACTCGGCGATCGCGGCGTCCGCGTCCTCGAGCGTCGGGCACACGATCGCGCCCTTGCCCGCCGCGAGGCCGTCGGCCTTCACGACGAGCGGGGCGCCGAGCTCGCGGCAGAACCCGCGCGCCGCCGCGGCGTCGTCGAACGTCGCGAAGCGCGCGGTCGGGATCGCGTACCGGCGCATCAGGTCCTTCGAGAACGCCTTGGAGCCCTCGATCGCCGCCGCGCGCTGACTCGGCCCGAACACGGCGAGACCAGCCTCGGCGAAGCGATCGGCGAGACCGGCGACCAGCGGCGCCTCCGGTCCGATCACGACGAGATCGATGCGCTCGCGCTGCGCGAAGTCGACCAGCGCGCCGTGCGCGTCGACGCCGATGTCGACGCCCCGCGCCCGGCGCGCGATCCCCGGGTTGCCGGGCGCCGCAAACAGCGCGTCGACCAGCGGGCTCTGCGCGATCTTCCAGGCCAGCGCGTCCTCGCGTCCGCCGCCGCCGACGATCAGGATTTTGATTGTAGCGGTGTCCTTGAGGTCGGCTTGGACCGAGGGTGGCCTGACACAGGTGCGACCCGGCTCCGACACGCCCGATCTTGTACTTGAAGGGCGGTGTGACTCATGGCTGCGGATCGGGGGGCTCGACGATTTCTAGGTGGGCGCGGGCGATGCGGGCCCAGGGACTGCCGGAGTCGAGCTCGAGATAGCGCTGCCAGTGCTTGATGGCCTCGCCGTCGCGGCCGTTGCGGGCGAGCGCGCCCGCGAGGTTGAAGTGCGCGTCGGCGTAGTCGGGCGAGAGCTCGAGTGCCCGGCGGTAGTCGGTGATCGCGTCCTCGATCTCGCCGCGGTCCTCGTGCAGAGAGCCCAGGTTGTAGGCGGCCTCGCAGCACTGCGCGTCCTGATCGAGCGCCGAGTGGTATGCGGAGCCGGCTTCTTCGTAGCGTCCCATGCGATGCAGGAGCAGGCCCAGGTTGTTCCACGCCGCGGCGTAGGTCGGATCGATCGAGACCACTCGGCGATAGGCGTCGACCGCGTCTTCCCACTGCGCGGGGTCGCCGTCCCATTCGCTGGCGCGCTCGAACCACGTCTCGGCCTGGTCGGCCGGCGGCGCGAGCGGACGCACCATGCCCGTGGCCAGCGTGGCCGTCGCCGCCGCCGCGAGCCCTCCCGAGTCGAGCGCCAGCACCATCTGGCCCGTCCGCGGATCGAACCGGACGCGGTCGGACTGCGCGACGAGGCGATCGCCCTCGAGCACCAGCCGCACTTCGGCCAGCGGCTGCTGGAGCTCGGGATCCTGTCGTCGCAGCGCGGTCAGCGCCGAGCGGATCTGACGGACGGACGCGCCGGCGTCGAGCAGCGAGCTCGCCGCGCGCAGCGCCAGCAGGTCGCGGAAGGTGTAGCCGGAGTCGCCGCGCAAGAGGTCCAGACGGCGGAGCTGTCCGGCGCGCTTGGGCGTCAGTGTCAAGATGCGCGTGAGCTCACGCACGCCGTAGATGCGCTCGGGCTGGGGCGGGCTCATCGGCGACCCCGGACTAGTGACGGAAATGGCGGACGCCCGTGAAGACCATGGCGAGCCCCTGCTCGTCGGCGGCGGCGACGACTTCCTCGTCGCGCAGCGAGCCCCCGGGCTGGATCACCGCGGTCGCCCCCGCGCGCGCGACCACGTCGAGCCCGTCGCGGAACGGAAAGAACGCGTCGGACGCGCACACGGTCCCGGTCGTCGCCAGGCCGATCTCCTGGGCGCGCATCACCGCCAGGCGCGCCGAGTCGACCCGGTTCATCTGGCCGGCCCCCACGCCGATCACCTGATCGCGCGTGGTGAGGACGATCGCGTTCGACTTCGCGTGCTTGCCGACGCGCCAGGCGAAGCGGAGCGCGTCGAGCTCGGCGGCGGTCGGCGCCCGCTTGGTCACGGTCTTGAGGTTGGCGGGCTCGAGATCCGTCAGATCCGTGGTCTGGACCAGGAGCCCACCGAGCACGCCGCGGTACTCGGGCAGCTTCGCGAGCAGCGGCCGGTCGCACGCCACCTCGAACACACGGCACTTCTTCTTGGTGCGCTTGAGCTCCTCGAGCGCCTCCGGCGCGAACGACGGCGCGAACAGGATCTCCACGAAGACGCCCGCGAGGGCCTGGACGACGGCGGCGTCGAGCGTGCGGTTGACGCCGACGATCCCGCCGTAGATCGAGACCGGATCCGAGGCCTTGGCCAGCGCCATGGCGGCGCCGACCGTCGCGGCGCGCGCGGCGCCGCAGGGGTTCATGTGCTTGATCACGACCGCCGCCGGGTCGTCGAACTCGAGCAGCAATGACAGCGCCGCCGAGAGGTCGAGCAGGTTGTTGTAGCCGAGCTCCGGCCCGTGCAGCTGCTTCATCGTGGCCAGGCCGACCGGCGGCGCCCCGAGCTGCTGATAGAACGCGGCCTCCTGATGCGGATTCTCGCCGTAGCGCAGCGACAGCGCGCGCTCGGCCTCGAACCGAAGCAAGCTCGGGAACAGCTCGCCGCGGGCGCCCGGCGTCTCTGACCCGGACGTGGAGAGATAGATCGCGATCGCGGCATCGTACTGCGCCGTGCGGCGGAACGCGTCCTGCGCCAGACCGAAGCGCGTCGCGTCGCTCAGCGCGCCTCCGTGCGCCCGGAGCTCGTCGAGGACCGCGGTGTACTGCGCGTGCGCGGTGACGACGGCCACGCTCGAGTGATTCTTCGCCGCGGCCCTGATCATCGTCGGTCCGCCGACGTCGATCTGCTCGATGGCCTCGGCCAGCGTCACGCCCGGTCGCGCAACCGTCTCCTCGAACGGGTAGAGGGCCACGACCACCAGATCGATCGGGGTGATCCCGTGCTTGTCGAGCGCGGCCAGATGCTCGGGCACGTCGCGGCGGGCGAGGATACCGCCGTGGATCTTGGGATGCAGGGTCTTGACGCGACCGTCGAGCATCTCCGGGAAGCCCGTGGCCTCGGACACGTCGATCACGCGCACACGAGACTCGCGGAGCAGCTTCGCGGTCCCTCCGGTCGACAGGATCTCGACGCCGAGTCCGGCCAGGGCCTGGGCGAACTCGACGATCCCCGTCTTGTCGTGAACGCTGATGAGGGCGCGACGGATCTTCATCGAACGATCACCCTCCTGCCCGCGACGGTGAGCCGACCCTCGGCGAAGAGGCGCACGGCCTCGGGGTAGAGACGATGCTCCTCGACCAGGATGCGCGCCGCGAGCGTCTCCTCGGTATCCTCCGGCTCCACCGGCACGCTCGCCTGGAGAATGATCGGCCCGGTGTCCACCGCACCGTCGGCCAGAAAGTGCACGGTGGCGCCGGCGACCCTCACGCCGTGCTCGAGCGCCTGGCGCTGGGCGTGCAGCCCAGGGAAGGCCGGCAGGAGCGAGGGATGGATGTTCATCGCGCGCCCGGCGAATGCGTTGGTGAACGCCGCCGACAGGATGCGCATGAAGCCCGCGGTGCACACCAGGCCGACACGGCGCGCGCTGAGCTCGCTCACGAGCGCCAGATCGAACGCCTCGCGATCGCCGAAATCCTTCGGGTTCACGACGAGCGCCTCGACACCGGCCGTCCGCGCGCGGTCGAGCGCGGCGGCCCGCTCACGGTCGGAGATCACGACGACGATCTCGGCCGGGTAGCCGGGCCGCGACGAGGCATCGAGAAGCGCCTGCAGATTCGAGCCGCGGCCCGACACCAGCACGCCCACGCGCAGGCGCTCGCCCGGGCGCGTCACGGCACGAGCTCCACGCCGCGCTCGCCCGCGACGATCTCGCCGATCCGGGTGACGCCCTCGCCCGTGCCGTGAAGGATCCGGGCCGCGGCCTCAGCGACCGAAGCCGGAACGATCACGACGTAGCCGATGCCCATGTTGAAGGTCTTGAACATCTCGGCGTCCTCCACCCGGCCGGCCTTGCGCAACGTGTCGAACACGGGGGGCGGCGACCACGCACGCCGCGAGAGCTTGGCCCGACACCCTTGAGGGAGCACGCGAGGGATGTTGCCGGTGATCCCGCCGCCGGTGATGTGCGCCATGCCCCGCACCTCGACCGTCTCCAGTAGCGTCTGAATCGAGCGCACGTAAATGCGTGTGGGCTCGAGCAGCTCGTCGGCGACGAGCCGCCCGGTCCCCGGCATCGGGTCCGACACGCGGAGCTTCATCACGTCGAAGACGATTCGTCTCACCAGGCTGAAGCCGTTGGAGTGAAGCCCGGACGAGGCCAGGCCCAGCACCGCGTCGCCCGGTCGAATCTTCGAGCCGTCGATCAGTCGCTCGCGCTCAGCCACGCCCACCGCGAAGCCGGCCAGGTCGTACTCTCCGGCAGAGTGCGAGTCGGGGTGCTCGGCCATCTCACCGCCGACCAGCGCGCAGCCCGCCTGGCGGCAGCCCTCGGCGACGCCGCCGACGATCGCCTCGACCTGTCCGGGATCGAGGCGCCCGATCGCGATGTAGTCGAGGAAGTAGAGCGGCTCGGCGCCCGGCACGAGGATGTCGTTGACGCCCATCGCGACCAGGTCGATCCCGACGGTGTCGTGACGGCCCGCGAGGGTCGCGACCTTCAGCTTGGTCCCGACGCCGTCGGTCGACGAGACCAGGACCGGCTCACGGTACTTCGTGGGCACGCGCACTAGGCTGGCGAAGCCACCCACCCCGCCGATCACCTCGGCCCGATTGGTCGCGCGCGCGAGCGGCGTGATGCGGCGGACCGCATCGTCGCCCGCGTCGATGTCGACGCCAGCCTGGCGATAGGTGAGCGGCTTCACGTCAGCTCTCGAAGAGGCTGAGCTGCGGCGTCGGCTCGGGCTCGATGCCCACGCGATAGTTCCCGGTGAAGCACGCGTGGCAGAACTGTCCGGGCTCAGAGCCGGTCGCCTTGAGCATGCCGTCGAGCGACAGATAGCCCAGCGAATCGGCGCCGAGGTAGCGACGGATCTCCTCGGGGCTGTGGCTCGAGCCGATCAGCTCCTTGCGCGTCGGCGTGTCGATCCCGTAGTAGCAGGGCCACTGGATCGGCGGCGACGAGATCCGCACGTGCACCTCTTTGGCGCCCGAGCTACGGATCATGCGCACGATCTTGCGGCTGGTCGTGCCGCGCACGATCGAGTCGTCGACCACGACGACCCGCCGGCCCTCGAGCATCTCGCGCATCGGATTGAGCTTCACCTTGACGCCGAAGTGGCGGATGCCCTGCTTGGGCTCGATGAACGTCCGTCCGACGTAATGATTGCGGATCAGCCCCATCTCGTACGAGATGCCGGACTCTTCGGAGTAGCCGAGCGCCGCGCTCGTGCCCGAGTCCGGCACGGGGATGACGATGTCGGCCCCGACCGGGTACTCGCGCGCGAGCTGCCGCCCCAACGCCTTGCGCACGGTGTGGACGTTCCGGCCCCAGAGGATCGAATCGGGCCGGGCGAAGTAGACGTACTCGAACACGCAGTGCAGCCGCTCGGCCGGCGCGAAGGGCCGCACGGAGCGGGTGCCCGCGTCCGAGATGATCAGGATCTCGCCCGGCTCGACGTCCCGCTCGGCCTTGGCTTCCATGAGGTCGAGCGCGCACGTCTCCGAGGCCACCACGTGCGCGTCGCCCAGCCGCCCGAGCGTGAGCGGCCGGAAGCCGTAGGGATCGCGGATCGCGTACAGCGCGTCGAGCGTCATGATCAGCAGCGAATAGGCGCCCTGGACCTGGCCGAGCGCGTGGGCGATCTGCTCCTCGAGCGGGCCTGCTGGCGCCCGCGCCAGGAGGTGCAGGATCACCTCGGTGTCGGAGTTCGACTGGAAGATGGCGCCGTCGCGCTCCATCTCGCGGCGCAAGGTGTCAGCGTTGGTGAGGTTGCCGTTGTGCGCGATCGCGATCGGGCCCCGCGCCGTGGTCGCCGTGATCGGCTGCGCATTTCGCAAGTTCGAGCTGCCGGCCGTCGAGTACCGCACGTGGCCGATGGCGCGATGACCCGGCAGGCGGCGGAGCCGCTCAGGGCTGAAGACGTCGGCCACCCACCCCATGTGCTTCTCGGTGTGGAACGAGGTGCCGTCGGTCGCCGCGATGCCCGCCGACTCCTGCCCGCGGTGCTGGAGGGCATAGAGGCCGAGGTAGGCGACGTTGGCGGCTTCCGGGTGGTTCCAGATGCCGAAGAGCCCGCACTCGTCGTGGAATCTGTCGTCACGCCACGTGACGTTCAAATCCAGTCCTCCATGCCGCTTCGAGTTGCGACGTGTCGGCATCGATCACCACGGCCGCGCCGACGCGAATCACGAGCCGCTCGCCACCGGTCGCGCCGATCCACCGCCACGGAATCGCCGATTCGGCCATCAACGCCTCGAACTCGCGCGCCCGCGCGGCCTCGACGGTGACGACCACGCGCGACGGCCCCTCGCCGAACAGCGTGAGGTCCGCACGGGTCCCGGCCGGCACGGTCGCTTCGCAGCCCACCAGCTCGCGGCCGGTCACGCATCCCTCGGCGAGGGCCACGGCCACGCCGCCCTCCGAGCAATCGTGCGCCGCCGTGCAGAGCCCCGCGCTCACGGCCGCCCTCACCGCGCGCTGCACCCGACCCTCGGTCTCGAGCTCGAGCGGCGCCAGCCGACCCGCGAGCTTGCGCTGCCGCACCCAGAGATACTCGCTGCCGCCGAGGCTCACGCCGTCGGGCCCCAGGAGCGCCACGCGATGTCCGGCGCCCTTGAACCACTGCGTGGCGCGCCGGCCGCTCTCTTCCAGCACGCCCACCACCCCGATGACCGGCGTGGGCAGCACGGCGCGGCCGCTGGTCTCATTGTAGAAGGAAACGTTCCCGCCGACCACGGGCAGCTCGAGCGCACGGCACGCCATCGCGATGCCCTCGATCGCCTCGGCGAATTGCCAGAGGATCTCCGGGCGCTCGGGCGAGCCGAAATTCAGACAGTCGGTGACTCCGCGGGGCTCGCCGCCCGAGCAGGACACGTTGCGCGCCGCCTCGCACACCGCCATCGCCGCGCCCTGCCGCGGATCGAGGAACACCTGACGGCCGTTCCCGTCGGTGGACACCGCGAGCGCGCGGCGGGTGCCCTTGACGCGCAGCACCGCCGCGTCGGAGCCCGGCAACACGAGGGTGTTGATGCCGACCTGCTGGTCGTATTGACGGAACGCCCACTCTTTCGAGGCGATCGTCGGCGACGCGAGCAGCTCCGTGAGCGCGGCGGTGTAGTCGGAGGGCTCGGGAAGCGTCAGCGGATCGAAGGCGCGCCGCTCGGCGAGCCACGCGGGCTCGGCCGTCGGCTTGCGATACTTCGGCGCCTCGGCGAGGAGCTCGACCGGCACGCGCGCGACCACCTGGCCGTGGAGCCGCGCGGTGAGCTCGCTGCCCTCGGTCACGCGGCCGATCTCGACCGCGTCGAGCTCCCACTTCGCGAACACGCGGCGCACTTCTTCCTCGCGGCCCCGTGCGGCGACCAGCAGCATGCGCTCCTGCGACTCGGACAATAATATTTCGTACGGCGTCATCCCGGTCTCGCGCTGGGGGACGCGGGACAGCTCGACGTCCATGCCGGTGCCGCTGCGGGCCGGCATCTCCGAGGTGCAGCACGCCAGGCCCGCGGCGCCCATGTCCTGGATGCCGACGACGGCGCCGGTGCGCATGACCTCGAGGCACGCCTCGAGCAAGAGCTTCTCGGTGAACGGGTCGCCCACCTGCACGGTCGGGCGGCGCTCTTCGGCGTGCTCGTCGAACGTGGCCGAGGCCATCGTCGCGCCGTGGATGCCGTCGCGGCCGGTCTTGTTGCCGACGTAGAACACCGGGTTGCCGGGCCCCTCGGCACGCGCGCGAAAGATCTGATCGGCGCGCACCAGCCCCACGCACATGACGTTGACGAGTGGGTTGCCCGCGTAGTCGGGCGCGAACGCGATCTCGCCGCCTACCGTCGGGCAGCCAAAACAGTTGCCGTACCAGCTGATGCCCGACACGACGCCGTTCACGAGCGCGCGCGTCTTGGGATCGTCGGGGTCGCCGAAGCGCAGCGAATCGAGGATCGCGATCGGTCTGGCGCCCATCGTGAAGATGTCGCGCAAGATGCCGCCGACGCCGGTGGCGGCGCCCTGGAACGGCTCGATGTACGAGGGGTGATTGTGGCTCTCGATCTTGAAGACGACGGCCCAGCCGTCGCCGATGTCGACCGCCCCGGCATTTTCGCCCGGCCCCTGCAGGACGTGCGGGCCGGTCTGCGGCAAGCGCGAGAGGAACACCCGCGAGTGCTTGTACGCGCAGTGCTCGGACCAGAGCGCCGAGAAGAGACCCAGCTCGGGGTAAGTGGGCTCGCGTCGCAGACGCGAGAGGATCCGATCGTATTCTTCGGCCGTGAGGCCGGCTTCCAGGGCCAGGTCGAGCGTGACCTTCGGCTCGGCCCCCCTCACTTCAGCCTATCGCTTGAGGAAGCTGCCATCCTCGACGAGGCTTCCGAGGAGGGACTGGAACATCAGGAGCCCGTCGGTGCCGCCGATCGCCGATTCGGAGGCGCGCTCCGGATGCGGCATCAGACCCAGCACCGTGCCCTCGGGATTGACGACCCCCGCGATGTTGTCGAGCGAGCCGTTCGGATTGCTCGCCTTCGTGATGCGGCCGTCCGCGTCCGCGTAGCGGAAGACGACCAGATTCTGCTGCTTGAGCCGCGCCAGGGTTTCGGCGTCGGCGTAGTACTTCCCCTCGCCGTGCGAGATCGGCATCGTCAACACCTGGCCCGCGCGCAGCCCGCGCGTGAACGGCGTGTCGACGTTCTCGACGACCAGATGGCTCGACTGGCAACGGTACTGCAGGCACTCGTTGCGCGTGAGCACGCCTGGAAGCAGCCCCGCCTCGCAGAGGATCTGAAAGCCGTTGCAGGAGCCGAGGACTAGCCCGCCGCCCGCGACGAACTCCCGCAGCGCCTCGACCACCGGCGAACGACCGGCCACCGCGCCGGCCCGCAAATAGTCGCCGTACGAGAAGCCGCCGGGCAGGATGACGCAGTCGAGCTCGTTCAGGGTGCGCTCGCGATGCCACACGTAGCGCACGGGCTGATGGAGCACTTCCGAGATCACATAGTGAAAATCGCAGTCACTCCACGTGCCGGGGAAGACGACGACGCCGAATCTCATGAGGCACTCATCTTAGCGTGCGGCTCCGCGCGGGGCAAGGTCGTCGACGGTTTCGATCGTATAGTCCTCCAGAATCGGGTTGGCCAGCAGTTGCCGGCACATCTCACCGACGCGCGCACGGGCGCCCTCCGGCGTGGCCTCGTCGATGTCGATGTCGATGACCTTGCCGACACGCAGGTCGTTGAGGTCCGAAAACCCCAGGCCGGCGAGCGCGCGCTTGACCGCGGCGCCCTGCACGTCCATGATGCCCGGCTTGAGCCGCACGAGGACGCGCGCTCTCATGCGTCCTTGTCGACGAGGCGACGGTAGACCTCCTGGTACGCTTCCTCGACGCCGCCCATGTCGCGACGGAAGCGATCCTTGTCGAGCTTCTCCTTGCTGCCGCTGTCCCACAGCCGGCACGTGTCGGGCGAGATCTCGTCCCCGAGCATGAGCTTCTTGCCGTGGCGCCCGAACTCGAGCTTGAAGTCGACCAGGAGCAGGCGCTGCTTGAGGAGGTAGGGTCTCAGGATCGAGTTGATCTTGAGCGCCGTGCGCTTCATCCACGCGATTTCCGTGGGCGTCGCGAGCTTCAGCATCCGCACGTGGTCTTCGTTGAGCATCGGGTCGCCGAGGGGATCGGACTTGTAGTAGAGCTCGACGATCGGCTGCTTGATCGGCGTGCCCTCCTCGAGTCCCGTACGCTTGGCGAGGCTTCCGGCGATGACGTTGCGCACGATCGTCTCGATCAGGATGATGTCGAGCCGATGGCACAGCATCTCGCGGTCGGAGAGCGTCTCGATGTAGTGGGTCGGGATGCCGCTCTTTCCCAGCCGCTCGAATAGCGCTGCCGACATCCGGTTGTTGACCACGCCCTTGCCGACGATCGTGCCCTTCTTGAGGGCGTTGAAGGCGGTGGCGTCGTCCTTGAAGTACTGGATGATCACGCCGGGCTTGTTGGTCTCGTAGACGATCTTCGCCTTGCCTTCGTAGAGCTTCTCGCGCGTCTCGACTTTCATGGGCACCTTCCCCCTCGCCGTCACCGGGCGAGCCCCAGACGTTTGAAGATGGCGTCGACGTTCTTCAAGTAGAAAGCGGGGTCGAAGCAGGCCTTGAGCTCGTCGGCCGGCAGATGGTCGGTCACCTTCGGATCGGCCGCCAGGAGCTCGAAGAACGAGCGGCGTTCCTTCCAGGCGCGCATCGCGTTCTTCTGCACGATCTCGTAAGCGGTCTGCCGCGGCAAGCCGGAGTCGGTGAGCTTGAGCAGCACGCGCTGCGAGTAGATCACGCCGTGGCTCAGCTCGAGGTTCTCGGCCATCCGGACCGTGTCCACGTCGAGTCCTTCGACGATGAACGTGGCCAGGTGCAAGACGTAGTCGAGCATGATCGTCGAATCCGGCAGGATCACCCGCTCGACCGACGAATGGCTGATGTCGCGCTCGTGCCACAG
>DATEMW010000212.1:0-7073 GCA_035275385.1 Candidatus Methylomirabilota bacterium
GCGCGCGGAGAGACCTTGCTGGCGATCGAGGCGATGAAGATGGAGACCCACATCATCGCCGAGAGAGACGCCCGGGTGGCCGAGGTGTACGTGGCGCCGGGTGACGCGGTCGGGCCGCGAGATCTGTTGATTCTGTTGTCGTGAGCCGGGCCGCCGCGCGGTAGCGCCGGCGGTTCAGCCGCGTCTGGACGCCAGCAAGGACTGCATCAGACGGTCCATCTCACGCCCGAGCGCGGCGGCGAGCTTCTCGGCCTCGCTCATGTTCCCCTCGCGGGCGAGCGCTTCCAGTCCCTGCGCCAGGCCCGAGGCCGTCGTCGCGCCGATCACCTTGAGCGAGCCCTTCAACGTGTGAGCCTCGCGCGTGAGCTCGGGGGTCTCGCCGGCGGCGACCGCCTTGCGGATCGCGTCCATGCGAACGGGCGCGTCCTCGACGAAGATCCCCAGCAGCTCGTCCAGAAGGGTGCGGTCACCGCCGACGTAGTTGAGCGCGGCGGTGAGATCGAACCCGGCCTCCGGCGCCGCGTCGCCTTGGGGCTGGTCCTCCGCCGGCGCCGCGGCGCTCTGCTCCACTCGCGCGGCGACGCCACGTGCGCGACCCTGCCGTCGCTCCTGCGTCACCGGCGGGGTGGGATTCGCCGCGCCGTGCTCATCGCCGAGCAGGCGGCTCAACGCTGCCGCCAGCTCTTCCGGCTTGACCGGCTTGGTCAGGTAATCGTCCATGCCGGCCGCGAGGCAGCGCTCGCGATCGCCGCGCATCGCGTACGCGGTGAGCGCCATGATGGGCAGCCGACGGCGGCCGGGATGACGTGCTTCGCTCTCGCGGATCGCCTTCGTGGCGGCGAGCCCGTCCATCACCGGCATCTGGACGTCCATCAGCGCGACGTCGAAGGGGCGGCTCTCGTAGGCTTCGACGGCCTCTTGCCCATTGAACGTGACGATCGGGATGTGCCCCATCTTTTCCAGCAGCCGCGTGATCACGCGCTGGTTGACGGCATTGTCTTCCGCGACCAGGATGTGCAGCCGCTTGGTCGAGGCGTCGCGCGCGGCGGGCGAGAACGGCGTGGCGGGCTCGGCCGACTGGCCGAGGGCCAGGAGCACGGCGTTGAGCAGCTCCGACGGCGTGAAGGGCTTGATCAGGTGGCGCGCGACGCCGAGCGTGCGGCAGCGCGCCAGGTCGCCGCTCATCACGTCCGACGTCAGCAGCATGACCGTCACACCGGCCAGCGCCGGCTCCTCGCGGATCCGCTCGGCGACGGCGAAGCCGTCGAGGTCGGGCATGCGCGCGTCGAGCAGCACCAGGCGGAACGTGCGCCCGGACGTGCGGGCTCGCTGGAGCTCGGCCATCGCAGCGTTCCCGTCCGGCACGATCGTCGCCGCGACGCCCCACGCGGTGAGGATCGCCTCGAGCAGCCGGCGATTGGTCGCGTTGTCGTCGGCGGCCAGGACGGCGAGGCCCTGCAGGGCCTGCGGCGGTGCGGCCACGCGCCGCGGCACGGGCACGCGCGCCCGCTCGAGGGTGAGCGTGAAGTGGAAGGTGCTGCCGCGACCCAGCTGGCTGTCGACCCAGATGCGCCCGCCCATGTGCTCGACCAGCCGCCGGCAGATCGCCAGACCGAGACCGGTGCCGCCGAATCGGCGCGTCGTCGACGCATCGGCCTGGGCGAACGCGTCGAAGATGAGTCGACTCTTGTCGTCCGCGATGCCGATGCCGGTGTCCTGCACCGCCACACGCAACGTGACGGTGTCGGTGGTCACGGTCTCGGTGTCGACGCGAACCGCCACCTCGCCTTGCTCGGTGAACTTGATCGCGTTGCCGACCAGGTTGACGAGGATCTGGCCGATCCGGCCGGTGTCGCCGACCAGGTCGTCCGGCACGTCCGGGCGAATCTCGTAGGCGAGCTCGAGCGACTTGGCGTGCGCCAAGGACGCGAGCGTCTTGATCGTCTCGGCCAACGTCTCGCGCAGCGCGAACGGCACCGGCTCGAGCTCGAGCCGTCCGGCCTCGATCTTCGAGAAGTCCAGGATGTCGTTGATGATGGCCAGGAGCGCCTCGCCCGAGCGGTGGACGGTCTCGGCGTAGTCGCGCTGCTCGCGGGTGAGCTGGGTATCCAGGAGCAGCGCGGTCATACCGATCACGCCGTTCATCGGCGTCCTGATCTCGTGGCTCATCGTCGCCAGGAACTCGGACTTCGCGCGGTTCGCGGCCTCGGCGGCGGCCTCCTTCTGCTTGAGCGTGCTGATGTCGCGCACGATCGTGAGCTCGCCCATCGGCCGGCCGCCCTCGTCGCGGAACGGCGTCGACACCACGGAGACCTCGACCAGCTGCCCCGTCCTGGTCTTGGCGCACGTCTCGTACGAGGCGGGCAGCGCCGCGGTGCCCGCCGCGCCCGGCGCGTCGGCTCGCGCGCTTCGGCCATCCCACAGGTCGAGCTCGCGCAGCGGACGCCCGATCGCCTCGATGGCGCTGAAGCCGTAGAGGCGCGCCGCGCCGCGGTTCCAGGTGGTGACGATGCCGCGCTGATCTTGCGAGAAGATCGCGTCGCTCGACTGCTCGACCTGGAGCGCCAGCAGCCGGTTCTTCTCCTCGCTGCGGCGCAGCGACGCCAGCAAGGACTCGATGTTCTCCGCCATGCTGTTGAACGCCTGGATGCACTGCGCGGTCTCGGGCGGGCCCTCGGCGGAGATGCGCACCGCGTAGTCGCCCTGTCCGAAGCGGCGGGCGCTCGCCGCCAGAACGCGCAGGGGCTGCACACCGCTCCGGAGCACGCCCAAGGTGACCGCGAGCGACACGACGGTGCCGAGCAGCAGGATGCCGAGCTTTTCCCAGAAGCCTCGCCACAGCTTGTTGACGGACGGCGCGGGGTTGAGTCGCAGCGAGACGGTGCCGTACTTCTCGCCCCCGACGATGACCGGCTTGGCATCCTCGAGCGCCGGCAGGTGCAAGCGCTCGACGAACCAGCGCGGCGCCTCCAATCGAATCTCCGGTCCCAGCGCCGCGACGGGATGGCCGGAATTGTCGGTCCACGCGAACCGGGCGATGATCGGCTGCCGGGCGCGCGCCTCCACCATCTGCTCGATCACGGAGTAGTCGCCGACGACCGCAGGACCGCTCATCGCGGGCAGCGCGAAGATCATCTCCTCGCGCAGCTGCTCGCTCAGCGTGGCGCGCTGATCGGCGATCTCTCCGCGCAGGATCACGTAGAGCAGCGCGGCGCCGCATCCGATCAGCGCCAGGCCGCTGGCGAGCACGAGCCGAGCCGTCAGCGAGACGTTACCCCGCATCAGCCCGGCGAGCGTGAACGTCACTACTGCAGCTCGACCTTCACCAGGGTCGTGCGGTAGAACTTCCGGATGTTGTCGAACTCGCTGTCCTTCGACGCGACGAACCGCAGCGGCCTCGGATCCTTACCGGGGCGGGGCGGCTCGAGGACCGCGGCGCTCGCCAAGAGGACCTTCGCGCCCTCGGGATCGTCGCTCATCTTGAGAAACGCCTCGCGCACCGCCTTGACCGTGTCGGCCGGCACGTTCGGGTGGGCCGACAGCGCGAGCGTCACGTACTTGTCCGAGCTCCACAGCGTGCGGTACGCCACGTTCTCGCGCTGAGCGAAGGCCTGCATCACCGCGGCGTTGACGCCGGCGGCGACGGCGCGGCCGGCCTTGAGCTGGCCCATCGCGCCTTCCTGGTTGCCGGCGAAGGCCACCTTGACCTGAATCCCTTTGCGAAGCAGCGCGTCCATCGGCAGGTGATAGCCGTAGAACGCCGCGGTGTGCGGGAAGACGACCTCCTGACCCTGCAGCTCGGTCAGCGACTTGATCGGCGAGTCCTTCAAGACCACGATCTCGCCGGTGCCCACGTCATCCTTCGAGCGCCCGAACACGCGGTAGCCGCTCTCCTCGTTCTCCTTGATGAAGTTGTGATTGGAGTAGAGGAAGTGGTATTCGCCGCGACGAACCATGGCCGTGTGCTCGGGACCGGTCTGGGCGACCTTGAGCTGCAGCAGCACGCCGCTCTTTTCCGAGACGTATCGCAGAATCGGATTCCAGAACTGCGCGGTCAGGATGGGGCTGCGCCAGATGATGACCCCGAACGAGAGCGCGTGGCCCTGGTTCTGCTGCGGCCAGGTCTCTGTCCCGAGGGCCAGGAGTAGCAAGGTGACGGTCGAGACCGCGCCGACCCACTTCCTCATGGGACCTTCCTCCAATCGTTTCGCCGACATAGATGCCCATGTCTCGCAGAGCAAGGGGTGAGCCAATTAGTTTTCCCTTCTCGGGCAGTTACTTACGAGACGGCCTTCGTCGAGCCTTGCCGGACCGGACTGACGGATTTGTCAGATTTGTCAGCACGATTCGGCCCAGCGGGGGTCCGCCGTCGTGCGACCAAGGTCTAATTGAGCGGTTCCCATCACGGTCTCTAGGGTGCCGGGCACAGGAGATCGCCATGTCTGAACGCTCGCTCATTCATCGCCGGCTTGCGCGTCTCGCGCTCGCGGCAGCTCTGAGCATGGGCCTGCCGGTCGGCGGCCCCGACGTCGCCGCTGCGCAGACCGTGCGCGACGTGTTCCAGAAGGTCGCGCCCTCGGTCGTCGTCATCCGCGCCAAGGGGCGCGACGTGAGCTCCGGCGGGCAGACGCGCTTCGCAGAAACCGGGTCGGGCGTCCTCGTCTCCGCGGACGGCAAGGTCATGACAGCCGCGCACGTCGTGCATGCGATGGACGAAATCAAGGTCGAGTTCCTGCGGGGCGAGACGGTGAGCGCGCGCGTCGTGGCCTCCGAGCCCGCAGCCGACCTCTCGCTGCTTCAGCTCGAGCGCGTGCCGGCGAACTCGAAAGTGGCCCCCATGGCCGATTCGAGCCAGGTGCAGGTCGGGGACGACGTGATCGTCGTCGGCGCGCCGTACGGCCTGAGCCACTCGCTGAGCGTCGGCCACATCAGCGCGCGCTGGCCGCCGAACACGGTCTACCGGTCGATGCCGCTCGCGGAGTTCTTCCAGACCGACGCGGTCATCAACACCGGGAACTCGGGCGGCCCGATGTTCAACATGAAGGGCGAGGTGATCGGGATCGTCAGCCACAACATCTCCAAGAGCGGCGGCAGCGAAGGCCTCGGCTTCGTCGTCACGTTGAACACGGCCAAGCAGCTGCTGCTGGAGAAGCGCTCGTTCTGGTCGGGGCTCGAGGGCCTGATCCTCACCAGCGAGCAGGCCGATCTCTTGAACCTGCCGGCCCGGGCCAGCGGCTACATCATCAAGACGGTGGCAAAGGGCTCGCCCGGCGACGCGATGGGCCTGCGCGGCAGCACGATGGTCGTCAACATCGCCGGGCAGGAAGTGCCGCTCGGCGGCGACATCGTGCTCTCGGTCGACGGGATCGGCGTGGATACGGCGAACATCTCGAAGATCCGCGACCACATGAACCGCCTGCAGTCCGGCGGCCCGTTCAAGGTCACGATCCTGCGCGCCGGACAGGTGCTGGAGCTCAGCGGCAAGACGCCCTGAGCGCCCTCAGACCTGGCCGTCCCACGACGGCGCGGCGACCTCGCGCCAGCGCGCGCGAATCCGCTCGAACTCCGCGGCCGGCAGGGCGCCGGCCCGCAGCAAGGCAGCATTGGCCTGCCAGCGCTCGGGCTTCGTGGTGCCGACGATCGCGGTGTGGACACCCGGCACTGTCAAGGTGAAGCGCAGAGCCGTGGCCACGGCCGCGTCGCCGGCTTCCTTCAAGAACGCATAGTCGAGCCTTCTCAGTCGCGACCAGTACGTCTGGTAGTACGGCTCGGACGGCTTCTTGTCATAGCGCCAGGCGACGTTCGCGATCGGCCGCTTGGCGATCACGCCCATCTGCCGGGCGAGCGCCAGCGGCACCGTGCGCTCGACCGCGTCCTGGTCCGCGATGCTGACCGAGGTCTGCAGGGTGTCGAAGCGTCCGGACCCGACGGCGTATCGCGCCGCCTCGCCGTCGCCGCTGTAGCCGATGTAGCGCGCCAGGCCGCGCTCGCGCGCCTGCTCGAGCGCTTCGATGACCTCGCCGCGGCGAAGCTCGGCGAGCGAGCAGCTGTGGAGCTGGATCAGGTCGACGTAGTCGGTCTTGAGCCGGCGCAGGCTGCGCTCGATGCCGGCCAGCAGCGGCGCGCGCCGCCAGTCGGCACTCGACCATCCGCCCCCGTGTCCGCACTTCGTGAAGAGGCTGACGTCCTTGCGCCGGGCGCCGATCGCCTTGCCGATCAGGCTCTCGCTGTCGTCGTAGCACTCCGCGGTATCGATCACGTTCAGGCCGGCGTCGAGCGCGCTGCCGAGCAGCCGCGCGACGGTCCGGGCACTCACGCCCTCGTAGCCGATCTCGGAGCCCCCGAAGCCAAGCACGCTCGCCACGATGTCGGTCCGGCCGAGCCGGCGCCGCTCGAGCCCGTCGTTCACACGCCCGCGCGCTGGCGTCATGGACCCCGACGGTACCATGGCTTCATGGCGAGTCAGGCTCTGGACAACACGAGAGACCAGACGAGGAGGAAGCCATGACGAGGATTAGCGAAGTCGAACGTCCCGGACTGGCGGTTCGCGCCTTCTATCGAATCGGCCGAGCGATCTACGGCCGGGTGCCGACGCCGGAACGGATCATGGCGCACCGCGTCCCGCTCATGATGGGGCTCGGCGCGCTCTACGCAACAATCGAGTGGCTCGGACGCCTCGAGCCGACCTTGCGCGCGCTGCTCAACGTGCAGGTGGCCGAGCTCTACGGCAGCGCCTACTGAATGGACATCCGCCGCGCCGTCGGCGCGAAGGCGGGGATCGCGCGCGAGAAGCTGGACGATCTCCTGCGCTACCGACAGAGCGACCGCTTCACCGCGCGCGAGCGGGCCGCGCTCGAGTACGCCGAGCGCATCACGCGCGACGATCTGGAGATGACGGACGCGTGCACGGCCAGGCTGCGGGAGCACTTCACCGAAGCCGAAATCGTCGAGCTCACCTTCATCGTGGGCTTTCAGACCTTCGCCAGCAAGTTCGCGAAGGCATTCAGCCTGACTCCTCAAGGATTCGCGCGAGTCTGACGCAGCGAGACGCGGAGGCGGCGGCTACGGCCGCA
>DATEMW010000213.1:0-5496 GCA_035275385.1 Candidatus Methylomirabilota bacterium
GCCGAGCAGGGCGTGCACGGGCCGGTTCGTCGCCTTGCCCATGAGGTCCCACAGCGCGATGTCGATGGCGCTGATCGCCGTCACGAGCTGACGGCGCTGCTGCGCCAGCGGCGGGATGCCGCGCACGCTCGTGTAGGTCAGCGCGAACAGGTCCTGCCAGATGCGCTCGACGCTGAAGGGATCCTGGCCGACGACCAGCGGCCGGACGCGCTCGAGGATCTGGTTGACCGCGCGCATGCCCTCCTGACCGCCCTGGGACAGAAACGGCCCGTGTGCCTCGCCGATCCCGACGAGCCCGGCGTCGGTCGTCAAGGTGACGATGAGCTCGCTCACGCGGCTGATCGTGGAGGTGGAGGTGCGGACCGGCTGGGGCAGGGGCGCGGACAGGAAGTACGTGTCGAGCGCTTTGATTTTCATCGACGCCTCCGCGACTTGATCAATTGGGGACGACCGTCGAGCGTGAGGTCTAGGCGGCGGGCTGTCAAGATCGCGGCGCACTCCCGTCACTGCTTGCCGCGCACCCGCCTGACGAGCCGAACCACGAGGTAGACGATCAGAGCGATTTCGGCCGCACCCAGGCCCAGGTACAGGAATAGAACCACCGCCCCGAGAGCGCCCGCCTCGGCCACGACCAAGCCGATGAGCCAGGCGATGGCGACCCAGACCGCGATCGCGATGAGGTCGAGTCGTTCGGGGAGGGCCGCGCCGATCACGATCCGCCACCCCACCGACCAGTCCCTCAACAGCTCTGCACTGCGTGTCTGGCCCCGCGCGTGCAGTTGCAGCGCCGCGACGAGCGAGGTCGCCACGAGCACGAGCGCGGGGATGTCCTTTATGAACATTACTTGCACGACCCCGAGCACCACCATCAGCCAGGCGGCGCGCGAGCTGCCTCGCCAGACGGCGATCGCCGTGCACGCAAGGGTCACGCTGGAGAGGAGAGCGAGGGAATTGCGCGGGCTCGAGTCGCCCAGCGACAGTTTGTCGGCGGCCATGAAGGCGATGGCGGCGCTGAGCAGCAGCGCCACTGCGACCGCGACGCCAACGCTCTTGGGCCGCGGCGGTTGGCGGCCGAAGTCCGTGCGCTCGGTTCGGCGCGGCCCCTTTTCGGTCACACCGGCCACTTGGACACGCGATGCCGACGCCGCGCGGCGGCCCCGCGTGTCACGCGCCAACACTTGCAGTCGCGGTCCATTCGACCGGACGAGTATGACACGGCGGGCTGCGCTGGTCGTGGTCGCTCTGGGCCGCCCGCCTTCGCACCGGCAAGTTGATTCCGCGGCGATGATACTCTAGCTCGACTTTTCGAGCTCACCACGGAGGCGCGATGAAATCCCTCGTGATCCGATTCGTGTTGATCAGTTCGCTCCTGCTCGCCACGTTCTCGCCCGTCGCAATGGCCGCTCCCGAAGGCACGATGACGTGGGGCGTGCACGTCACGCTCGCCGCGCGCTGGCTCGATCCCAGCGACACCGAGGCGTTCATCACGCCGTTCATGGTGCTCTACGCGCTGCACGACGCGCTGGTGAAGCCGATGCCGGGCGGCGACAACACGCCGAGCCTCGCCGAGTCGTGGACCGTGTCGAAGGACGGCCTCACGTACGAGTTCGTGCTCCGAAAGGGCGTGAAGTTCCACAACGGCGAGCCCGTCACGGCCGAGGACGTGAAGTACTCGTTCGAGCGCTACCACGGCGCGGCGGCCAAGACGCTCAAGGACCGCGTGCGCGAGGTGCAGGTCGTCGACCCCGGCCGGGTTAGGTTTCAGCTGAAAGAGCCGTGGCCCGACTTCATGACGTTCTATGGCACGTCGGCCACCGGTGCGGCCTGGATCGTGCCAAAGAAGTACGTCGAGAAGGTCGGTGAGGACGGCTTCAAGAAGGCGCCGATCGGGGCCGGCCCGTACAAGTTCGTCAGCTTCAACCCCGGCGTCGATCTCGTAATGGAGGCGTTCGAGGGCTACTGGCGCAAGGTGCCCAACGTGAAGCGCCTCGTGTTCCGCAGCATGCCCGACGAGACCACGCGCGGCGCCGCGCTCAAGGCCGGCGACGTCGACATCGTCTATCTGCTGAGCGGGCCCGTCGCCGCCGAGATCAAGCGGTCACCGGGCCTCCGCCTGGCCGCCGCGCTGCCGCCGGGCGTCGTGTTCCTCGATCTGCCGGAGCAGTGGGATCCCAAGTCGCCCTGGGCCGACAAGCGCGTGCGGTTGGCGGCCAGCCATGCGCTCGATCGCAGCGCGCTGAATCAAGCCGAGACGCTCGGCATGTCGCGGCCGACGGGCGGGCTCGTGCCGCGCGTGCTGGAGTTCGCCAAGACCTTCGAGCCGCCCGCCTACGACCCGGCGCGGGCCAAGAAGCTTCTGGCCGAGGCCGGCTTCCCGTCAGGCTTCGACGCCGGCGAGCTCACGCCTTTCCCGCCGTTCTTCTCGCTGGCTGAAGCGATCGGCAACTATCTGCAGGAGGTTGGGATTCGCACGCGCCTGCGCACGATGGAGCGCGCCGCGTTCCTGACCGCGTGGCGCGAGCACAAGATCAAGGGCGTCATCATGGGGCTCGGCGCGCCGGCCGGCAACGCGGCCACGCGCATCGAGGTCTACGTGACCAAGAGCGGGATCTACGCCTCGGGCGTCGTGCCGGAGATCGAAGATCTCTACGCGCGCCAGGCTCGCGAGCTCGATCGCAAGAAGCGCGAGGCCACGCTGCACCAGATCCAGCAGATCATGTACGACCGGGCCATGCACGTGCCGATCTACGAGCTCGCCTTCCTCTGGGGCGTCGGACCGCGCGTCGAGGAGGCGTGCGTCGACCACATCAAGGGCTTTTCGTACTCGGCGCCCTATGAGGACCTGAAGCTCAAGCCCGGTCGCTGAGCCGATCGACGAGCACCCTCGCCGGCTCGACCTGAACCGAGTCGCCGAGATCTCGAACGAGGGCCCGGCGCCACTCGTCCAGGTACGTCGAGTAGGCGGCGGCCCGCGGATGATCCGCGAAGGCTTCGCGCTGCACGTCGGCGATCCAGCGGAGGATGCCGTCGACCTCGGTACGGGTCAGCCATTCGAGTACGGTCGTCGAGGGTACCGGGGCATAGAGCAGATGCATCGGCTCTTCGCCGTGCGTGGCGTCAGGGCTCAAGCGCGGCTGCCGGTAGCGCAGACCGGTGATCGCGTAGACGCCCCCGACGCTCGCGTAGAGCCGGATCCGCGCTCGGCGGAGTCGTCCTGGGTCGCGGGCGTTCGAGGTGACCGCGGCGTTCGGAGATTCGACCTCGAAGAAGACCCCGTGAAGGTCGGAGCCGCGCTGACGAAGGTGCGCCGCGAGCTGGAGCGCGAGCCGCACGCCCACCGCGCGCTCGCGCGTGCGCTTGGCCACAAGATACGCGAGCCACGCGTAGTGGTCGGTGCGCCGATGGTGCGCGTAGCCGAAGGCCACGATGCGGGAATCCCGACCCCGCGCGCCCAGGAGATAGCGCAAGTGCACGCGGGCGGAATCGGGCCCGGCCTCGGCTGCTTCGGTCTTGGCGAGCGCCGCGACGATCACATCCCACGGGATTCGCTCGATCTCGGGCAACCGATCGTCGCCTTCATAGATGGCTTTGATGTCGCGAAGATCTTGCTTGTCCGGTGTGCGGACGCGATAGGTGGTCAGAGATGGCTCGGTCGCGGACGAAGCCGCCGCGGGCGACCGGGTCGCCAGGAATTTCTTCAGGAACCGGTAAGGACGCAGATCGCCGTCGAGCTTGCAGAGCGCGGTGTGCGAGACGTTCCACTGCTCCATGAGGTTCTCGGGGAATCGGCCGCGCGCGCTCTGCCAGTCGACCCATTTGTCCAGCGAGCTGTAGAAGATCCCGACGCGCGCGTACGTGTCGCCGAGCAAGAGGAGATGTCCGCGCAGCTGTCGCGCGACCCACGTGCTGAGCCCATCGCGATATCGTTTGCGGCGTGACAGAGCCCGCAGGTCGGGCGACGCCAACGCGGAAAGCCGCGTGACGCGATCGGAGCCGAGAAAGGGCGTGCCGTAGAACACGAGCGCCGAGACATCGCGCGTGATCGCCCGGCGCTCCGGCTCTCCGGACAGGCTGAGCTGGCGGAGCGCCTCGATGACGACCAGGCCGCCGAGCGAATGCGCGGCGAGGATGATCTGCTTCGGCGCCCGCTGCCGTACAAGATCTCTGAGCTCGTCGGCCAGCTCGCGGCCCTTCGCCTCGAAATCGTAGCGCCGGGCCACCGGCAGCCAGCTGCCGAGTCCGCGGAGGAGGCCCCAGCCGTCGAAGAGCGTGGTCTTGTAGCCGAAGAACCCGATGTCCACGGCGCCGAAGTCGGGATCCTTGGCCAATTCCGCGGGGAACCCGCGCCACGTGTCGACGACATGCCCGCCGAGCCCGTGGACGAAGACGAGGCAGGTGTCAGCGGACTTCGAGCCAGGAGCGACGGCGAGACCATAACGCTGCAGATGCGACCGGAGCCCACCGTCGGGGGCCTGACGGAGCAGGTCGCGGTCGATGGAATAGGCCATGTGCTCGCGAGCCTATCCCAGTGCTTCGAGCCCCGCTAGTCGCGCCGCGTAGAAGCGCTGCTCGCGCGCGTTGTCCGTGAGCTCGAGCGCACGCCGATATTCCGCGGCCGCCTCGGCACGGCGCCCGAGCCGTCGCAGGAAGTCAGCGCGCGCCGCGGGCAGCAGGTGATAGCCGCGCAAGCTCGCGGCGTCGATGCCGTCGAGGGCCAAGAGCCCCGCTGCGGGACCGCGCGCGAATCCGATCGCGACCGCGCGGTTCAGCTCGACCACCGGTGAGGGCGACGCCTCGGTGAGCGCCTGATAGTGCATCACGATCGCTTCCCAGTCCGTCACCTCCCACGACGCCGCGCGCGCGTGGCACGCGGCGATCGCCGCCTGGAGCTGATACGGGCCGGCCCGCGCGACCGGGCCCGCGCGCTCGAGCAGGGCCAGGCCGCGCGTGATTCGCGGCCGGTCCCAGCGCGAGCGGTCCTGATCGGCGAGCAAGACCAGGTTGCCCTCGGCGTCGGCGCGGGTGGCCGCGCGCGAGGTTTGAAGCTCCATCAGCGCGACGAGCCCGAGCACCTCGGGCTCGAGCGGCATCAGCTCGACCAGCATGTGGCCCAAGCGCAGCGCCTCCTCGCAGAGGTCCAGCCGCACGAGCGCGTCGCCGCTGTGCGCGGCGTAGCCCTCGTTGAAGATCAGATAGACGACGGCCAGCACGGCCGGCAGGCGGTCGGCGAGCTCGGCGCCCTCCGGCACCTCGTAGGGAAGGGCGCGCTCGCGGATCGTGCGCTTGGCGCGCACCAGGCGCTGCGCGATCGTGGGCTCGGGCACGAGAAACGCACGCGCGATCTCGGCGGTCGAGAGGCCGCCGACCAGCTTCAAGGTGAGGGCGACGCGGCTGTCCGGCGGCAGTCCGGGATGACAGCAGGTGAAGACCAGCCGGAGCCGGTCGTCGGCGATGGTCTCGGGATCGGTCACGTCGGGAATCTCGTCGCCGGCGGCG
>DATEMW010000214.1:0-12337 GCA_035275385.1 Candidatus Methylomirabilota bacterium
ATCGCGCAGACCTTCCATCTGCCGGTCGTCTACCTGGTGGACTGCCCCGGCTTTCTGATCGGGCTCGACGCCGAGAAGTCGGGGACGATCAAGCAGGGCGTACGCGCGATGTCCGCGATGTGGCAGACGACGGTCCCCTGGTGCGCCGTGATCGTGCGCAACTCGTTCGGCGTCGCCGGCGCCGCGCATAGAAACCAGAGCCGCTACTGCATGCGCTACGCGTGGCCGTCGGGCCGCTGGGGCTCCTTGCCCCTCGAGGGCGGGATCGAGGCCGCCTACCGCGCCGATCTCGACGCGGCGCCGGATCCCAAGGCGAAGATGGCCGAGATCGAGGACCGCCTCAACAAGCTGCGCTCGCCCTTCCGCTCGGCCGAGGCGTTCTGGATCGAAGAGATCGTCGACCCGCGCGACACGCGCCCGCTCCTGTGCGAGTTCGCGAATCTGACGGCGCCGCTCAGGCGTCCGGGCCCGTCGACGTTCGGCATGCGCGGCTAGCTCGGAGCAGTCGTGGCCGCCGGTAAGCGCAAGCCCCACACGCTCTCGAAGGAATTCACGCGCATCCTCTGCATCTCCGCGCATCCGGACGACAATGAGTTCACGATCGCCGGCACCGTCGCGCGCTGGGCGCGCGAGGGCCGCCACGTCGTGTTCTGTCTGGTCACGACCGGCGGCTCGGGCACCAACGAGCACACACCGGACAACACCGGGCTGATCCCGATCCGCGAGCGCGAGTCGTGGGACGCCGCGAAGATCCTGGGCGTGAAGGACGTCGTCTTCCTCGGCTATCAGGACGGTGAGGTCGAACCGACCATCGCGCTCCGCCGCGACCTGACGCGCGTGATCCGGCGGGTGAAGCCCCACGTGGTCGTGTGTGGCGATCCGACGACCCGCTGGTACGGCAGCAATTACCTGAATCACCCCGACCATCGCGCGGTCGCCAGCGCGGCGCTCGACGCGGTCTTCCCGTCTTCGGAGACTCGCGTGATCTTCCAGGAGCTCCTCGCCGAAGGGCTCGAGCCGCACAAGGTGAAGGAAGTCTTCATCAGCGGCGTGGAGCCGCCGGACACCTACATCGACATCACCGACACGATGGCGCTCAAGTGCCAGGCCCTCCGTGCGCACGTCTCGCAGGTGGGCAAGGGCGAGTGGGTCGACAAGCTCCTGCGCGTGTGGGCGTCCGCCGACGGCAAGGAAGCCGGCGTCAAGCACGCCGAGAGCTTCAAGCGCATGACGCTCTGGAGAGACCCGAGCTAGTCGAGCCCCTCCCCGCGCGAGTTACTTCGCGTCGACGATCGTGTGCTGCTGCGTGCCGAGCCCGGTGATGCCCATCTCGACCACGTCGCCCGGCTGCAGGTAGCGCGGCGGCTTCGCGCCGTGGCCGACGCCGGCGGGCGTGCCGGTCGAGATCACGTCGCCCGCGCGCAGCGACATGAAGCGGCTCACGTAGGCGATCAACGACGCGACCGAGAAGATCATCTTGCCGGTGTTGCCGTCCTGGCGGCGCTCGCCGTTGACGCTCGTCCACAGTCCCATCGCCTGCGGGTCGCCGGCTTCGTCGACCGTGACGAGCCACGGCCCGGTCGGCCCGAACGTGTCGGCGCTCTTGCCCTTCGTGGTCGTGCCGCCGTGCTCCATCTGGAAGGCGCGCTCGGACACGTCGTTCACGAGGCAGTAGCCCGCGACGTAGCGGAGCGCCTCGGCCTCCTCGACGTAGCGCGCGTCGCGCCCGAGCACCGCGCCGAGCTCGACCTCGTAGTCGAGCTTCACGGCGCCCCGCGGACGCACGATCGGATCGTCGGGCCCGCAGATCGCGCTCGGCGCCTTGATGAAGAGCGTCGGCTCCTTGGGCAGCGCCATCCCGACCTCGGCGGCGTGGTCGGTGTAGTTGAGCCCGATGCAGACCATCTTGCCCATGCCGGCCAGCGGGCACCCGAGCCGCGGACGCCCCTTCACGACGGGCAGCTTGGCGAGATTGAGTCCACGCAGCTTCTTGAGCGAGGCCGGCGCGAGCGCCGCCGGCGTGATGTCCTCGAGCACTCGGCCGAGGTCGCGGAGCTTTCCGTCGGCGTCGATGACGCCGGGGCGCTCCGCGCCCGGCCGGCCGTAGCGTACGAGCTTCATCCTCTGAGCCTCACGCGTACCGGACGCCGATGATCTCGCCGACCAGCGCGGGCTTCTCCTGGCCTTCGATCTCGACCGACATCTCCGAGCTCACGCGCACGCCGTTACCCGGTACTTCCTCGGCGCCGGTGATCCGCTGGCGGACGCGGATACGCGCGCCGGCCTGCACCGGCGAGATGAAGCGGATCTTGTTCGAGCCGTAGTTGATGCCGCGGCTTCGCTTCGTGACCTCGAGCAGGCTCGAAGCCATGCGCGGGACGAGCGAGAGCGTGAGATAGCCGTGGGCGATCGTCTTGCCGCCCGGCATCTCGCGCTTGGCGCGCTCGACGTCGACGTGGATCCACTGGTGATCGCCGGTCGCCTCCGCGAACTTGTCGATCATCGCCTGGTCGACCGTCATCCACTCCGACGGGCCGAGCTCCGTGCCGACGAGCTTCAACAGATCCTTGGGGTACTCCACCTTCAGGGTGGCGGGCATCGCGTCCTCCTCGAGGTTAGGTGCCGGCGCGCGGCGGGACCGCCCAGGCCATCTCCCGGGCGTGGCGCGCCTCGAACTCTGCGATCTGGGCTTCGAAGCCGAGCGTCAATCCGATCTCGTCCCGGCCGCCGAGCAGCATCTCCTTGCGAAACGCGTCGACGTCGAATCGGTGCTGGGCGCCGTCGGGTGCTACCACGGTCTGCGTCTCGAGATCGACCGTGAGCGTGGCGCCCGGACGCGCGTGCAGCTGCCGTCGCAGGTCGTCGACGACGCCGGCCGGCAGGATCACCGGCAGCAGGCCGTTCTTGAAGCAGTTCTGGTGAAAGATGTCGCCGAGGCTCGGCGCGATCACCGAGCGGAATCCGTAGGCCGCGAGCGCCCACACCGCCGCCTCGCGCGAGGAGCCGCAGCCGAAGTTCTCGGCGGCGACCACGATGCGGGCGCCGCGATACGGCGGCTGGTTCAGGATGAACTCCGGCCGCTCGGCGCCGTCGGCACCGAAGCGCACGTCGTGGAAGAGGAAGCGCGAGTATTCGGGCACGCCGCGATCCTTGCGCAGAAAGCGCGCGGGGATCACACGGTCGGTGTCGACGTTCGGCAGATCGATCGGCAGGCCCGCGGCGGTCAGGCGCGTGAACGGCTCCATCTCAGGCTCCGAGGCTGCGCACGTCGGTCAGCCGCCCGGTCACGGCGGCCGCGGCCGCCATCACTGGAGACATGAGATGCGTGCGGGCGCCCTTGCCCTGGCGGCCCTCGAAGTTGCGGTTCGACGTGGACGCGACGCGCTCGCCGGCGACCGCGAGATCCCCGTTCATCCCGACGCACATCGAGCAGCCGGCGTCGCGCCACTCGAAGCCCGCGTCGACGAAGACGCGGTCGAGGCCTTCCGCCTCGGCGGCGCGCTTGATCAGCCCCGAGCCCGGCACGATCCACGCGGGCACGACCGCGCGGCGCCCTTTCACGACACGGGCCGCGGCGCGCAGGTCGTCGAGGCGACTGTTCGTGCACGAGCCGATGAACACGCGATCGACCGCGATGTCGCTGAGCGGGGTGCCCGCGCTGAGCCCCATGTAGGCGAGCGCGCGGCTCATGCTCTCGCGCCGGCCGGGATCGGCCACCGACCCCGGATCGGGAACACGCCCGGTGATCGGTAGCGCGTCCTGAGGACTCGTTCCCCACGTCACCGTCGGCGCGATCTCGCTCGCGGCCAGCTGCACCTCGCGGTCGAACCGGGCGCCCGCATCGCTCGGCAGCGCCTTCCACTCGGCGAGCGCCTGCCGCCACGCCTCGCCGCGCGGCGCGAGCGGACGCCCCTCGACGTAGGCGAACGTCGTCTCGTCGGGCGCGATCATGCCGGCGCGCGCGCCGGCCTCGATCGACATGTTGCAGACCGTCATGCGCTCGTCCATCGACATGGCCCGGATCGTCGAGCCCGCGTACTCGATCGCGTGCCGCACGCCGCCGCCGGCGCCGATCTTCGCGATGATCGCCAGGATCACGTCCTTGGCGTTCACGCCGGGGCCCAGCTGCCCATCGACCGAGATCCGCATGGTCGACGGCTTCTTCTGCCAGAGGGTCTGCGTGGCCAGCACGTGCTCGACCTCGCTCGAGCCGATCCCGAACGCCAGCGCGCCGAACGCGCCGTGGGTCGCGGTGTGCGAATCGCCGCACACGAGCGTGATGCCCGGGACCGTCAGCCCTTGCTCTGGGCCGATCACGTGCACGATCCCGCGGCGCGGATCGCCGACGCCGAAGTGCAGGATGCCCTGCTGGGCCGTGTGGCGCCCGAGCCCTTCGACCATCGCCCGGGCCTCGGGGTCGGTCGTGGGCGAGCCGGGTAGGGTGGAAACGTAGTGGTCGGCCGTCGCGAAGCTGAGATCCGGCCGGCGCACCGAACGGCCGCTCCGGGCCAGCCGCCCGAGCGCGGCCGTCGTGCCTTCGTGAAGCAGGTGGCGATCGACGTAGAGGAGCACGTGCCCGCCCGGGCCTTCGGCCACCACGTGGCGGGCCCAGATCTTCTCGAACATCGTGCGCGCTGCGTTCAAGCGGTCGGCTCTCCCGGCCGGAAGATTACACCAATCCGCTTGATCTCCGCCGCCGCGACCCCCGGCACCTTCCCGCAAGCGGGCCGACGATTCGTCGTCAGGAGGCTGACGGAGTGTTCGGACGGCATCGGGCACAAAGCCCGATTGCGTCGAGCGCGTTACATCAGAGCATCGCGCCGGATCCGCGGCGCGCGAGGCGGGACAATCGATCGAGCACGTGGCGCAGGAGTGGCCGTCTGGGGCGGTCGACCTCGTGGGCCGACCGCGTCGGCGAGTCGAGCGAGGCGGCAAACGTCGCGATCTCGCGGTTCACCCACCGCGGAGCCTCGAGCGGCAGCATGTGGCCGGCGCCTTCCATGATCCGCAGCCGCGATCCCCTGATCAGCGTGCTGAGACGCGCCGCCAGCGCCGGCGTCGTGAGCCGATCGCGGCTGCCGGTCAGCACGAGCGTCGGCACGTCGAGGCGGCTCGCCGACTCGGTGAGGTCCATCGCACGTGCGGCGCGCACGTCGCCCTGGATCGTCTCCGGCCGGCACGCGCGCAGCTCCTGCATCGTGACCGCGACCGCGTCGGCGGGCGATTCCGGCCCGAACAGGACCTTCTGCACCATCGAGAAAAAGACGAGTCGACGCAGCGGCGCCGGCAGATAGGCCACGAGCCGCTCGCCCAGGCTGTCGACCAGCGGCAGCTTCACGCACGTCGCGATCAGCACGAGGCCGCGGACGAGCTCGGGCCGTCGGGCGGCGAGCGCGATCGCGATCGCGCCGCCGAGCGAGTGGCCGACCACGAGCGCCGGCCCGCTCGCGAGCGCCGCGAGGAAGTCGCCGACGGCGCCGGCGTAGTCTTCCACGCTCACGCGCGGCGCCGGATCGGACTCGCCGTGTCCCGGCAGGTCGAGCGCGGCCAGGCGCACGGTGCCGGCCAGCGCGTCGAGCTGGCGCACCCACGAGCGCGCGTTCATGCCCGAGCCGTGGATGAGCACCGCCGGCGGCGCGTCAGCGGCTCCGGCGGTCAGGAAGGAAACGCGGCGACGGTCTGGAAGCTCGATGAAGCTTCGAAGAATCGCGACGCCGTCCTACTGGGAGGTCCGGGCGACCCGGACGATCGTGATACGTCCCTCCTGCGCGAGCCGGCCGAGCAACGAGGTGACCGCCGCGGGTGACATGCCGACCTTCTGGCCGAGCTCACCCGGCGTCAACGACTCGTGGCCGACGAGGCAGTTGACGATTTCGTCATCGAGCTCACGCCACCAATCCGTCATAGCCGCCTCCTGCAGATGTGCTCCGCCATCAGTCATTCGCGCCGCCGAGACAGCACGAGACGTGCCAACACATGCCGACACGCCAGATCGTCGGCTAAGTGAGATCAAGAATGTGGATTCGCGGCGCGACCTCGCGAGGCTCACCCAGAGTCGCGAGCGTCAGCGTGCCGACTAAACAGGCAGGTGCACGAGCGCGCAGCCGGGCACGT
This sequence comes from Candidatus Methylomirabilota bacterium, assembly GCA_035275385.1. GTDB lineage: Bacteria > Methylomirabilota > Methylomirabilia > Rokubacteriales > CSP1-6 > AR31. The sequence goes on from DATEMW010000214.1 coordinate 6,115, forward strand.
CGCAAAAGTGGGCGGGCTCGACGGCGCCTCGCTGGTCGGAGATCGCGTTTGTCTCGATCGCGATCTCGGTCGACGCGAGCAGGCCGTCGATGCGATCTCTCGCGATTTCCGTGATCAACAGGTATTCGTTCGCGTCCATCTTCCCTGGCCTTGGTGCGGCGCCGTGCCGGGCGAGCGAGGGTGGCGCCCCGCTCGCCCAGCTCGTGCTCAACCGCGCGGGCTCTGGATGTCCTCGCTGCCGGTGCGCGGCGCCTGGATATCCTGCCCCGGCTTCAGCGTGGCGCTCGCGAGACTCGCGAGTCCGGTGAGCAACACGCTCGTCAGCACGATGGCGAGTGCGACCGTCGTACGCTTCATGACTTCGTCCTCCTCGTGTTGTTCGTTCGAACCGACAAAGCGGAAGAGCACCCTACGTGCCAGAGGCGAAGTCGATGAAATCATTGAGGACTCGCGCGGACGATCGCGTGCGGCGGTTTCAAGGCGAAACGAGCGGGTTCACTTTAAAACCCGTGACACCCCGGCAGTTCCGCAGTGGAACGATGTTTCGAACTGGAACGCGTGGATCGACGATTTCGCGTGATTCGACGCGGATCTCGCGTGGCACACGATTTGCGGACGGCGTAGACTGAACTGGAGGTTCTGATGCCGGCGCCGCTGATCTTGACGTTCGTCTCGACGGTTGCGTTCGCGGTCCAGCTCCTGATCTTCGCGTACCTCTACTCCTCTCACCGGGTCCGCTTCTTTCAGTACCTGCTCCTTGCGTGGGGCTCCTACACGCTGTCCAAGGGACTCAAGCTGCTGGACGTGCTGGTGCTGGGCGTCGATCATCCGAGCTTCATCACCGACCTGACGACCGTAGCCGCGGTCGGTTTCACCCTGGCCGCCGGATTCGCCCACCGCTGGAGCTATCGGTTCAACGCCCGCGACGTCTTGATCGGCAGCGCGGCGGTCGTCGGGATCACGTTGGCGGGAGACGTGAGCGGTGAGACGACCCAGCGCGTCGTCGGCAGCGCGCTCGGCGTGGTCCAGATGGGCGCCGGCCTCTTGTTCTGGCCGCCCCGTGGCACGACCACGCGTTTTCGTGGCGAGCGGATGCTGGCCGCATTCCTGACGCTCTGGGGCGTTCATCGCATCGCGAGCCAGTTCGTGACCATGACGCCGGGATCGACCATGTACATGGCGGTCCACGCCGTGTTCATCCTCCTGTACTTCCTCTCGACCTTCGCCGTCATCATCATGGTGCTCGAGCGCGCGCGCAGCGACAGCGAGCGGCTGCACGCGCGTCTGAGGGAGGCCGAGCGGCTGGCGACGGCCGGCGAGCTCGCCGCGGGGATGGCCCACGAGATCCGCAACCCGCTCGCGGCCATCCTGAACGCCACGGCGCTCCTGACCGACGAGACCCTCACGTCAGAGGAGCGCGCCTCGACCCTGACGGCGCTCCGGTCGGAGGCGCGGCGGCTCAACCGCATCCTGTCCGACTTCCTGCAGTTCGCGCGCCCGCAGCAGGCGCGGCGGGCGCCCGGCGACATCCGCGAGGTGGTGCAGCACGTGAGCTCGCTGATCCGCGAGGATCGCTCCCGCGCGCCGCGCGTCGACGTGCGCGTGGCGGTCGATCCGGCCGTCCCGCGCTTCGCGTTCGATCGCGACCAGCTCACGCAGGTGCTGTGGAACGTCGCGCTGAACGCCGTCGAGGCGATGAACGGACGCGGCCGTCTCTCGCTCGAGGTCAACCGGCGCAACGGCGACGTCGCGCTCTCGGTCAGCGACACCGGCGCCGGGATCGCGGCCGAGAACCTGCCGCGCGTCTTCGAGCCGTTCTACACGGGCAAGCCGAACGGCAGCGGGTTGGGCCTCACGATCGCCGAGCGCATCGTGGGCGCGCACGGGGGACGCATCGAGATCGACTCCGAAGTCGGCCACGGCACGCGGGTGACCTTGCTGTTCCCTCTGGCGGCAGCGGCCTCCTGACATGGCGCATCTTCTCGTGGTGGACGACGAGCCCGCGGCGCGGAGCACCCTGGCCCTGCTCCTGCGCAAGCGTGGCCATCGCGTGATCGAGGCCGACGGTGCCACGTCCGCGGCGGCGCGGCTCGCCGAGGAAGTGTTCGATCTCGTGGTGACGGATCTGCGGATGCCCGACGGCGACGGGCTCGACGTGCTCAGAGCGGCCAAGGCGCACTCGCCCTCGCCCGAGGTCATCCTGTTGACGGCGTACGCCGAGTGGAAATCGGCCAAGGAGGCCATTCGGCTCGGCGCGCTCGACTATTTCGAGAAGGGGCAGGAGCCCGACGAGCTCTATCACCGCATCGACAAGGCGCTGGCCGGCCGCGCCCTGCGCCGGGAGAACGAGAACCTCCGGGCTCAGCTGCGGGAGCGCTACGGGCTGCCCGGGCTCATCGCGCAGTCGCCGGCCATGCACGACGTGCTCGAGCTCGTCGAGCGCGTGGCGCCGACCGACGCCACCTTGCTGATCCAGGGCGAGTCGGGCACGGGTAAGGAGGTCATCGCCAAGGCCGTCCACCACGCGAGCGCGCGTGCCGCGCGCCCGTTCGTCGCCGTCAATTGCGGCGCGGTGCCGGAGACCTTGCTCGAGTCCGAGCTGTTCGGCTACATGCGCGGGGCCTTCACCGGCGCGGCGGTCTCGAAGCTCGGCCTGTTCGAGGAGGCCGACGGCGGCACGTTGTTCCTCGACGAGATCGCCGAGATGCCGGCGGCGCTGCAGGTCAAGCTCCTGCGGGCTCTCCAGAGCGGCGAGGTGCGGCGGCTGGGCGCGACGCAATCGACCACGATCGACGTGCGCGTGATCGCGGCCACGCACGGCGATCTCTCGGCGCTCCTCGCCCAGGGGACCTTTCGCGAGGATCTCTTCTACCGGTTGAACGTCATCCAGGTCCTCCTGCCGCCGCTCCGCGACCGCCGCGAAGACATTCCGGCGCTGGCCGAGCACTTTCTCTCGCGCTCCGGCGGCAAGCTCGGCCGCGAGCTTCGCCTGGCGCCCGAGACGGTCGAGCGGCTCTTGCGCTACGCGTGGCCCGGCAACGTGCGCGAGCTCGAGAACGCGATCGAGCGCGCGGCCATCCTCGCGCGCGGCGACGTCGTCGAGCCGACCGACCTGCCGCCGCACGTGTCGGCCGGCCTGCACCTCGGTCCCTCGCCGCAGCTGCCGCGGCAGACGACGCTCGCGGACGCCGAGCGCGTGCACATCCTGCAAACCCTGGAGCGCTTCGGACGCAACCATTCGAGCGCGGCCGAAGCGCTCGGCATCGGCCGCACCACGCTCTGGCGCAAGCTCAAGGAGTACGGCATAGACCGGTAGCGTCGGCGACGGCCTTACCGAGTCAGTTCTACATCCCGTCCGCTCGCCCGCGCCGGTAAGCGCACGATTCTATTGCCGGTACTCGCTTGGCGGGCTTCTTGAAAAAGCCCGGGGTATGCGAACCATGGTTCGTCTGTGGGCAGGACGACTGCTCGCGGCGCTGCGGATCCCCGGCATCGTCGTCGCTCAGTCGTACGAGGCCGAGATCACGCGGGCGCGCGTGCGCGTCTCCTTGAGCCCGCTCTTCTCGGTGGTCAGCGTCAACGGCGTGGACATCTACTTCCACCGGCTGACCGGCCGGATCGACGGCGTGGGCTTCAGCGCCTCGACGGGTTACAAAGCGGACGAAACTCGCTGACGAGCTCGTTGTGCCGCCAGGCGCGAGCCGCGCGTGCGACGAGCTCGTAGCTGAACATCAGGCCGGGGAACACCGTGATGCACGGATTGTTGCCCTCCAGATGCTCGAGCAGCTGGGCTCGGATATTCTCGCCCTCGCCGACATAGATCCACGTCGACTCGGACTGGACGACGTAGATGCCCGACCGCTCCGGGACGTTGAGCATGACGGACGCGCGACTGAAGGCGTAGCTCGTCGGATTGGTCCAGGGCACCCGAGTATTCTTGATATCGGTCAATTTTTGTCAATCAGGGATTCCCCTGGGGTTCTTCCGATAGGAACGCTCGCGCGGCGATCGTGGTATGCCGGTGGTATGAAAGAGGGCGATGGAGCTCGCGTCGACGGGATCACGCGGCGCCGGGTGCTGGCGCTGATGGCGGCCGGTGCCGTGCCGGGCGGCGCCCGCGCAGCCTCGCAGCCGACGAGCCGGCCCATTCCGTCCAGCGGCGAGGCGATTCCGATCGTGGGGCTCGGGACGTGGCGCGTCTTCGACGTCGGCGATTCGCCGGCCGAGCGCGCGCCGCTCAAGGACGTGCTGAAGAGCCTCGTCGAGCTGGGCGGGCGCGTCGTCGATTCGTCCCCGATGTACGGCGCGGCCGAATCCGTCGTCGGCGATCTCGCCGGCGAGCTCGCGATCACGGACAAGCTCTTCCTCGCGACGAAGGTGTGGACCAGCGGCCGCGACGCGGGCGTGGCGCAGATGGAGCGCTCGCTTCAGCGGCTGCGCGCCCCGCGGCTCGACCTGATCCAGATTCACAACCTCCTCGACTGGCGCACGCACCTTCGGACCCTGCGCGAATGGAAGGCCGCCGGCCGCATCCGCTATCTCGGCGTCACGCACTACACGGCGAGCGCCTACGACGAGCTCGAGCGCGTGCTGCGCGCCGAGACCCTCGACTTCGTGCAGGTCAACTACTCGCTCGGCGAGCGCGATGCCGAGCGGCGCATCCTGCCCCTGGCCCGCGACCGCGGGGTGGCCGTGCTCGCCAACCGCCCGTTCGCGGAGGGCGGCCTCTTCCAGCGCGTGCGTGCGCAGCCGGTGCCGGCGTGGGCCGCCGAGTTCGACTGCGAGAGCTGGGCGCAGTTCTTCCTCAAGTGGATCCTCGCCCACCCCGCGGTGACGTGTGCCATCCCCGGCACGAGCCGCCCGCAGCACATGCTCGACAACCTCAAGGCGGCCGTCGGCAAGCTGCCGGACCCCGCGACCCGCGATCGGATGGCCGCGCACATCCGCGCGGTCTGACCGGTTCGGCCGTTTCGCGAGGGAACACTGTGTTCCGTTTGGGAACGCCCGCGCTTCGCCAACCTCGCGGAAAAACGCGCGTGACATCTGGCATCGAAGTTGAGTGCGTTGGATGGCATGAATACCAGGGTAGTGCGCGAAAGGTTCAGGCCCTTCAAGCGAGACTCGGCGCGGCGCATCGACCGGGTGATCGACTACTTCGGTGAATCCCGGAGACGGCCCGTCCTCTTCGTGGTCCGACCTCAGTGGAGGAGCCGGACCGAGAGCGGCGTCTCCGTGATCGTGTCGCTCTCGGCGCGGACGCGATAGCCGCCCGCCGTCGGCCGCGAGGCGACACAGGCCACCAGGTCGGTGTCGACAAAGTGCAGCGCGGCGCCGTCGTCGGCGGCGAAGCCGGCCGGGAATCCGGCGCGCACGAGCCGGTGGTACGTCGGGCGCCGGTCCTTCTCGCCGTCGTAATGCGGGCACGCGCTGCCCGGAATCAGCCCGAGGCCGTCGCGTAGCGCGGCGAGCGGCCCGAACGAGTCCGTCACCCCGCACTCGAACCAGCAGATCATCCCGGCGCTGACACCGGTCAGGATCACGCCACGCTCCCACGCGTCCCGCATCATCCGGTCGACGCCGTGCACCCGCCACACCGCGAGCATGTTCGCGGTGTTCCCGCCGCCCACGTAGATCACGTCCTGCGCCGCGAGCAGGCTTGCCATGTCGGTTCGCGGACGGCCGAAGAGATTCAGATGCGACGCCTCCGCACGGCGGGCGAAGGCGTCGTAGAACTTCGCCGTGTACTCGGGTGCGTCACCGCTGGCCGTCGGCACGAAGCAGATCTTCGGGCGCGGCTTGCCCGTGAGCGACAGCACGTACGCGTCGAGGGCCGAGCCGTCCGCCTCGACGCTGAAGCTGCCGCCGCCCATCGCGACGATCTGCTTCTTCGCGCGCGCCGCGGTCACTTGCGGGTCGGCTGGTGGCCGACCGAATCGGCGTACTTGTCGAGCTCTTCGGCCGGCAGGTACTGCGCCTCCCACTCCCGAACCCGGTCGAACCCGGCGAACGTGTGCACGTCGCCGAGCGGATGGCGCTTGAATCGCTCGGCGAATCGCTCCTCGGCCATCGGCCCCTCGTCGCGCAGCGCCACGGCCAGATCGTAGACGGCCTCGATCGTGGCGCGAAACGTGGCGCCGGGGACGATCGTGACCGCGATCCCGAGCTCCTGCATCTGGGCCAGGCTGAATCGCGGCGAGACCCCGGTCTGGTTGTAGAAGACCGG
>DATEMW010000215.1:0-6777 GCA_035275385.1 Candidatus Methylomirabilota bacterium
GAGCGGCACGGCGAGTAGCGACGCGATCGCGAGCAGTATGACGACGATGCCAATAGCAAGCTTCATCGTAGATTTGGACGTCGAGAGTCCCCCTGGGGATTCCGCGGTCCCGCTGCATCGTGTCCGGCCGACCGGGCGTCCCAAGGGGGAGTAAGGGTAAACCGGATGGGACTCCTCGCAGCGGCGACGCTGGTTTTGGCCCTCGCGGCGGATTCAGAAGGTGCCGCGGTCGCCCCGTGGCCGTCTGTGCTCGGCGCGCGTGCGGCGTTCTCGCCCGAGGTGTCCGCGGCCGTCCAGCACGTCTGGAATCAACCGACGCTCAGCCGCACGGTGAACGGGCCCACCGCGCGCGTCCCGATCCAGCTCTACACCGCGTTCATCGACGCGCCGGACGTGACCGCGGCGGCGGCGCGGTTCAGACGGGTCGCGAGCTATCACATCCAGCCCCTCGACGGCGACCGCTATCGCGCGGACGACGGCGACGGCGCCCGAGGCTTCTCGCATGTGCTGCGCCGGGATGGACGACGGCGCGTGATCCTTTCGCGCGGAGAACACACCGGTCCGATCCTCGGCACGATCAGCGGCAGCGCGTTGACGGTTCTGGATCTCGCGACGGATGGCGACCTGGTGCAGCCCACCTTGACGGCGTACGTGCGCATCGACGACGGGATTGCGGCAAGCCTCGCGCAGCTGTTCATTCCGAGGTTCGGCTTTCTCGCCGACCGCAAGCTGGCTGAAGGGCTCCACGTCACGAAGGCGGTCGCCGAGTGGGCCGTTGACCCTTCGGGAGGCTTCTGTGAATGGCTGGCCCGTGAGCCGCTTGCCGCCGCCAGCCGCGCGCGGGTGATGGCCGCGGTTCCCGCCTGCACGCGCTACAGCGCTTCGGACCGCCGTACGGTGCCGCAGCCGTGATCGCGGCGGAAGCTAGCGTCGGCTGACGCGGCGTCCGCTGACGCGGCGGCTCGGGCTCACTGCGACGAGCCGTCGGCGGTCGTTCCCTCGTTCAGCACGATCACCTCGACGCGCCGGTTCTGCTGTCGGCCGACGGCGCTCTCGTTGTCCACGATCGGGAACTTCGAGCCGTAGCCCTTCGTGCGGATCCGCTGGACGGCCACGCCGCGGGCCACGAGCAGGTCTCGCACGGCCTCCGCGCGTTGCTGCGAGAGACGGATGTTGTACTCCTCGTGCCCGAGGTTGTCGGAGTGGCCTTCGATCAGCACGGTACGCTTCGGGTAGGCCTTGAGGAAGTCGGCGAGCTTGTCGACGCTGCGCTGTGCGCCCGGTCCGACCTCGGCCTTACCGGCCGCAAACAGCACGTCGCCGATCGTGAGCACGACGCCGCGGTCGGTGCGCTGCGCCTTGAGATTCTGCAGCTCGTTCGCGAGAGCGGCCGCCTTGGAGTCGATCTCGTCCGCCTGACGGCGACCCTGCTCGAGCTCGCGGGCGCGCGCTTCCGCGTCGCGCGCTCGAGCCTCCGCGGCGCGTCGCGCTTGCTCCGCTTCGCGCGTCTTGACGTCCGTCTCGCGCCGCGCCACGGTCAGCTCGCGGTCGCGTTTCTGCAGCAGGACGTCGGCGGTCTCTTGCCGGAGCTGCTGCATGCCCTGCTCGGTCTTGGCGGTCGCTCCCGTGACCGATGCCAGCTGCGCCTTCCGCTCGGCGAGATAGCCCAGATGCATCTTGTCGTCGCTGTCCTTGGCCTGCTGGGCCGCCTGCAGCGCCTTCTCGGCGTCCATCAGTCGCAGCGGCGCGTAGGCCTGCACGCTGGGATCGGCCTGCGCTTGTCGGTAGGCGGCCTCGGCGCGCTCCAGCTGAGCCCGGGCGGCGCGCTTGGCATCCGATGAGGCGCAGCCGGCGGCGAGGGCAAGAGGGAGCACCGCAACCACTGCCGTGAGCTGAACAATATGCTGACTCATCGACGACACCTCCGCGGCCAGAGCTCGTCTACTTCGGCAAACGCTGGAGCTCCTGGCGCAGCACGTTGATGTATTGGCTGATCTCGTCGGACATCGCAGTGACGCGTTGATTGGCGGCCACCGCGCGCGCGTACTCTCCGTCGATCTCCGCCTGCTCGGCCGAACGGATCGCGCGGTCGTGGCGGCCCTTCGCCAAGGCCTCCCGAGCGGCCTTGAGCTTCTCCTGCGCCGTCCGGAAGTCGACCGGCGCACTCACGGCCGCGCCGGCCTGCTGTGCGTCGTCCACCGCGCGTTCGGCTTGCGTCACCTTGGCCGTAGCCAGTGGGCCGCGGCTGGCGCAGCCCAGCGCCGACGCCGCGAGCACGATGCAGCACAGGATTCCCAGATGAGACTGTCGGGTCCATGCGTCCACGGTTGGCCTCCTCGAAGCATCGCCGCGAGAGCCGGTATGAAACCCTCGGGTACGCTCAGCGGCGTCATTTCGATCATAGGCACGAGCGCTCGCGCCGCGCATCTCCTCGCGGAGAGAAACGCCAGCTCACCGGCCGCCGGCGCGCCGATCGACGCGCGCTCAGGGATTTTCCTCGCGCGTTGAAGGTGTTTTCCCGATTCGCCGCGCGGCGCGAATGAAGTCGTGTCGCGGCGGACGCGAGTTTTGGCGCTTCTCGCCTTGTCAAACGCGCATCGTCGGAGCGAGACTCGAGGGATGGCGCCGCCGCGGGTCGAGCGACGGGCGGATGTGCTTGCCGAGATCGGCGCACTGCTCGGTTCCTCACTCGACTCCGAACGTGTGCTGCGCCGCGTGGTCCGCCTGGCCGTGCCGGTCCTCGGCGATCTCTGCGCGATCGATCTGCTGCAGGCGGACGGCGCGCTCCACCGCGTGGCCAGCGCACACGTCGACGTCGCCAAGGAGGCGCTCGTCTTCGAGATACGCACGCGCTATGGCTTCAACAGCGATGCGCCGCACGGACCGTTGGCCGCGGTGCGCACGCGCCGGCCGGCGCTGGTCTCGCGCGTCACCGAGGCCGATCTGCGCGCGGTCGCGCTGAACGCCGACCATCTCGCGCTCTTCAGGCAGCTCGCGCCGAAGTCCTGGATCATCACGCCGCTCGTCGCGTACGACCGGGCCCTGGGCACGATCACCCTGGCCATCACCGAATCGAGGCGGCGCTACGGGAAGGCAGACGTCGCGTTCGCGATGGCCGTCGCCAACCAGACCGCGGCGGCCATCGAGATCTGGCGGCTGTACCGGGAGGCCCAGGAGGCCCGCGCCGCGGCCGAGGCGGCGAACCGCGCGAAGGACGAATTCCTGTCGACGCTCTCGCACGAGCTCCGCAACCCCCTCAACGCCGTGCACGGATGGGCGACGCTCATCGAGCGCGGTCAGCTCGGCGAGGCTCAGACGCGGCGGGCGGTTCAGGTCATCGTCCGCAACGTCAACGCGCAGATCAGGCTCGTCGACGATCTCCTCGACATGTCGCGGGTCGTGAGCGGCCGCATGCGCCTGGTCGTCCAGCCGGTGGACCTGCGCGAGCTGATCGTGGACTCGCTCGAGGCCGTCCGACACGCGGCTGAAGCGAAAGGCATCCGCATCCAGCCGTTGCTCGAGGCGCCCGAGGTGCTCGTGTCCGGCGATCCCGGGCGGCTCCAGCAAATCGTGTGGAATCTCCTCGACAACGCCGTCAAATTCACGCCGCGTGACGGCCGCGTGCAGGTGCACCTGCAGCGTGTCCGTTCGCACGCCGAGATCGTCGTCAGCGATACGGGGCAGGGCATCGTCCCGGAAGTTTTGCCGTACGTGTTCGACCGGCTGCGACAGGGCGAGGGCGGCAGCACGCGCAGCCACGGCGGACTCGGCATCGGCCTGGCGCTCGTCCGCCATCTGGCCGAGCTCCACGGCGGCAGCGTCTACGCGGAGAGTGCGGGCGAAGGAAAGGGCGCCGCGTTCGTCGTGAAGCTTCCGCTGATGGTCGCCGAGGTGCGCGAGCAGCCGATCGCCGCACGTGAGCGCTCGTCGCTCGCCAGCACGGCGCTGACCGGTGCCCACATCGTGGTGGTGGACGATGACCCGACGGCCGTCGAGCTGATCCGCGAGGTCCTGGCCCAGGCCGGCGCGCACGTCATCGAGTGCCGGTCGGCCGACGAGGCGCTGCGGGTGATCCAGCAGCGGAGCCCCGACCTGCTCGTTTCCGACATCGAGATGCCCGGCGAGGACGGGCACTCGCTCATCCGCAAGGTGCGCGCGCTCGATCCCGAGCGCGGCGGGAAGATTCCGGCCGTCGCGTTGACGGCGTTCGGCCGGCCCGAGGATCGGATCCGCAGCTTGACGGCCGGATTCAACATCCACGTTTCCAAACCAGTGGATCCGGCCGAGCTGATCGCGATCGCCGCGAGCATGCTCGGGCGCTCTGGCTGAGGGCCCGCCGCGGCCGCGCGGCTAGACATTGCGGTGGCGGCGGGATAGGCTCTCCCCGGGTCTGCGCCCGATGGGTCCAACAAGCTCAGCAGGACGGAAGCCCACGATCGCCGTGTTCAACTCCAGTGAAGACACGGTCGAGCTCCTGCGCACCGCGCTCGAGGCCGAGGGTTTCCAGACCGTCGTCGGCCACATCCCGGACGTCAAGAGGGGCGAGATGGACCTGATCGACTTCGTCAATCATCACACGCCGTCGGTGATCGTCTACGACATCTCCCCGCCGTACGATGCGAACTGGCGCTTCCTGCGCCTGGTCCGGAGCGCCGAGCCGATGAAGCCGCGTCAGTTCGTGATCACGACGACCAACAAGCCTGCGCTCGAGAGTCTCGTGGGCGAGAACGACGCGCTCGAGATCATCGGCAAGCCCTACGACCTCGCGCGCGTCATCGACGCGGTGCGGGCGGCGCTCGACCGCGCCTGAAGTCTACTCGCCGAGTGGCGACGTCGCCGAGACGCCCCGCCACCACTGGAACGCGAGCCCCTGGATCGCCGACAGCCCGAGCCACACCGAGTCGTCGGTGACGTAGGCCGACACGAAGGCACCGGTCACGCTGCGCGCCAGCAGCACGATCATGAGCGCCAGGACCAGATTCACGGCCAGGAAGATCAGCACCATCCCGACGGACTCGAGCATCTTGCCGATCGCGGCGCCGAGGCCGACCGTGGGCAGATGGAGCAGCTTGACGCCGACGTAGTAGCCGCCGATCGAGGTGAGCCCCGCTAGCGCCGCCATGAATGTCGCTTCCATGCGTTGTCCTCTCGAGCCTAGATGTAGCCGGCGACCCGGTAGAAGAGCCATCCGAAGAACTCTCTGACCAGTACCCGCATCAGCTCCAGCCGCGACTCGGGCGAGCTCGACTCGACGAACGAATCCGAGGGCGCTGGATGCACCTGGAAGCCGGCGCGCTCGAACAGCGGCCGGGCGCGGGCCAGGTGCCCCGCGTTGGTCACGAGCAGAATCGTGCGGGCGCCTTTCGACTGCAGGAGCTCTTTGACTCGCGCCGCTTCTTCCCGCGTCGTGCGCACTCGTGTCTCGGTCATGATCGCCTGCGCCGGCACCCCGTGCAGCCGCGCCTGCTCGGCACGCGCGTCCGCTTCGGACGGGCCGCCCGAGGCGGAGCCGCCGAGGAGCACGAGCGTCGGCGCCAGGCCGCGACGATAGAGCGCGATGCCGTGGTTGGTCCGGCGCAGCGATTCGGAGCTCAGAGTACCGGAGGGCGAGACCCACGCGCCCAGCACGACGATGGCGTCAGACGGTACGAGCTCGGCCGGGACGGCCGTCGCCAGGTTAAGCCGGTGCGCCAGCGGCGTGAAGGCGGTGACGAGAAACCCGACGACGCCGATCAGGCCGACCAGACGGGACACGCGATCGACGCGGCTTCCCATCGCACCCTCCCGCGCCCACAGTACGATCGGACCGGGCGGGGGCCGGTGCATTTTATCGGTGAGGACGCGCCGCGCCTCATTCTTCCGCTTGCAGCACGTAGCCGGCCCCGCGGACCGTGTGGAGCAGAGGGCGCTCGTGGTCGAGCGCGATCTTTCGTCGCAGGTAGCCCACGTACACGTCGATGACGTTGCTCTCGGCGTCGAAGTCGAGCCCCCACACGTGCTGCGCGATCATCTGGCGCGTCAGGACGCGCCCGGCATTGCGCAGGAAGTATTCGAGGAGCGCGTATTGCCGCGCCGTGAGCTCGATGCGGCGCTCGCCGCGCGCGACCCGGCGGGTTGCCGGATCGACCGTGAGGTCGTCCAGGCGGAGCACCGGCGCGCGATCGGTGTCGCGCCGCCGGAGCAGGGCGCGCACGCGGGCCAGGAACTCTTCGAAGGCGAACGGCTTGGTCAGGTAGTCGTCGGCGCCGAGATCGAGGCCGGCAACCTTGTCGGCGACGCTGTCGCGCGCGGTCAGCATGAGCACGGGGACCGCGAGCTTCCGGGACCGCAAGGCCTTCAGCACGCCGAACCCGTCCTGGCCCGGCAGCATGACGTCGAGCACGATCAGATCGTAGGCGGGATCGGTGAAGACGAAGTCGAGGGCCTCCGGCCCGTCCTTCGCGATCTCCACCGCGTGGCCCTCCTCGCAGAGACCCTGTCTGACGAACCGCGCGACTTTTCGGTCGTCCTCGACGACGAGGATTCTCATGTCGCCGTACCTGAGACGTTTCTCATGTGCCTCTCATGCCTCCGTCATGGTCTCCGTTCATCTTCGTGGCAGACGTAAACCCAATCTGAATCGTTGCGAGGGTGCTCATGTGGCTCGATCGCTACGCCGATATCTGCCGGGAATGTCTCGACCTGGTCGCCGTGTACGAAGCGTCCGACGGCCGCATCGCGCTGCTCTTGCGTCACACGCTGGTCCCGCTGCCCGAGGAGTTCGCGAGCATGCGCCGG
>DATEMW010000216.1:0-6332 GCA_035275385.1 Candidatus Methylomirabilota bacterium
GTCGCCGAGCGGGATGAGTGGAACAGGATCGATCCCGGGCTCGAGGCTCTCGCCAAGAAGAGTGAAGGGTACGCGTTCTTTCCCGAGATCACGAAAGGTGGGCTGGGCGTCGGCGGCGCCTATGGCCGCGGCGTGGTGTTCGAGCAGAATCAGCCCATCGGCTGGGCGGACGTGACTCAGGGCTCAGTTGGGCTGCAGGCGGGTGGCCAGACCTACAGCGAGCTCATGGTGTTCGAGAACAAGGCCGCGATGGAGCGCTTCAAGCAGAACCAGTTCGAATTCGGCGCCAATGCCTCGGCGATTCTCGCGAAGAACGGCGCGGCCGCGAACGCGCGATTCGTCGACGGGGTGGCCATCTTCGTCAGGCCGGTAGCCGGCGCGATGGCCGAGGCAGCCATTGCCGGTCAGCGCGTGACCTACGTCGCCAAGTGATCGCGGGGAGAGTCGTCAGGCGGGCGTGAGGTCGGCCAGCACGGAGCGCAGGTGGTCGGTGTCGACGGGCTTCACCAGGTGCGCGTCGAAGCCGGCTGCCTGCGCTCGCTGGCGGTCCATCGGCTGACCGTAGCCGCTGATCGCGACCAGCCGGACTTCGGAGCCGCGGGCGGTCGCGCGCAGCCGGCGGGCGACCTCGAAGCCGTCGATGCCGGGCAGGCCCAGGTCGACCAGGGCGATCGAGAACTCGTGCGACTGCGCGCGATCGAGGCCGTCCTCGCCACTGCCGGCCGCCGTCACTTCGTGGCCGTCGAGCTCGAGCAAGAGGCGCAGGCTCTCGCGCGCGTCGTCGTTGTCCTCGACGACCAGGATGCGTGTCGGACGCAAGGTCGAGGGCGCCGGCAGCTTCTCCGGACCGATCGGCGCCGGGCTCGCGGGCAGGCGCACGATCAGCTCGCTGCCGAGCCCCTCGCCGGCGCTGACGGCTTCGACGGAGCCGCCGTGCAGCTCCACCAGCCGCCGGACCAAGGTGAGACCGAGTCCCAGCCCGTCGGCGCGCGCGTGGGTGCCGCCTCCGCGCACGAACAGATCGAAGATCTGCGGCAGCAGCGCCGAGGGAATGCCGCGGCCGGTGTCGCTCACTCGCAGCACGGCCTCGCTGGAGTCCCGATGCACGCTGACGATCACGCGGCCGCCCCGCGCGGTGTAGCGAAGCGCGTTGTCCAGGAGATTGGCCACGACCTGCTCGAGTCGCGACGCATCGCCGATCACCCATACCGCGTCGGTCTTGAGCACGACCTCGTGGTTGGCGGTCTTGCCGGCGGCGTCGAAAGCCTGGAGCGCGCGGCGCGCCACGTCGGCGAGCGCGACCGGCTGCCGTTCGACCACGATCCGGCCCGTCGTCACCCGCGCGACATCGAGTAGGTCATCGACGAGACGGGCGAGATGGTGCGTCTGCCGGCTGATGATGGTCCGGATCCGTGAGGTGTCGTCGTCCTGACGGCCAAGCTTCTCGAGGACGGTGACCGCGTTGCTGATGGCGGCCAGCGGATTTCTGAGCTCGTGGGCCAGCATCGCGAGGAACTCGTCCTTGCGGCGGTCGCGCTCCTCGATCTCGCGGTAGAGGCTCCGGTTGTCCAGGGCGATCGCGGTGCGGCTGGCCAGATCGCGGACCAGGTCGACGTCGGCCGTGGTGTACCGGCGATTGGATTCGAGCATCGCGAACGCCATCGCGCCGAGGGTGGCCCCGCGAGCCGGTAAGGGCGCGACGATCGCCCACGTTCCACTGCCGTCCTTCGCCGGCAACGTTTCCAGCTTGCCGCTCACGATCACGCGCAGAGCCGCGTCGAGGATCTCGCGGTGGGCGGCGACGCCGGCCGGCGGTGAGCCCAGTCGACCCTGCGCGTCGACACGCAGCCACACCCCTTCGGCGTCCGGCGCCCGGGTGACGTCGATCGGGATGACCCCGGCGAGATCGGCGACGTAGGGCAGCACGGCGCGCAGCAGGTCGCCGGCGATCGACGCGCTCTCGAGCGGCCGCGTCAGGACGCGCGTGGCCTCGGCCAGGACGCCGAGCCGGAGATTGGTGGCCTCGGCCGCGGCGCGGGCGGCTTGCTCGGCGGCAAGCGCGACGCGCTCCTCCGCGTGACGGCGCACCTGCGCGTGCATCCGCGCCAGCTCCACGAACACCTTCACCTTGGTGCGCAGGATGTCCGGCAGGAACGGGCTGAACAGATAGTCGACGGCGCCGAGCGAGTAGCCGCGCGCCGCGTGCAGCTCGTCGGTGTCGGCGGTGAGGAAGATGATCGGGACGTTGCGGGTGCGCGGGCGCTGTCGCACCAGCGCCGCGGTCTCGAACCCGTCCATCTCCGGCATGTTGACGTCGAGCAGGATCACCGCGACGTCGTGCTCGAGCAGATACCGGAGCGCCTCGCGGCCGGAATCGACCACGACCACGTTTTCGCCGAGATCGGCCAGCACGGACTCGACGGCCATCCGCTGCGCGGCGGTGTCGTCGACGATGAGGATGTTGACCCGGTCCCCCGGCGTCGCCGGGAGCGGCGCGAGCTCCTCGCGGCCGCGTTCGTCCGTCGGGCTCATCGGGGTCCCACGCGCGGCGACGATACCAAGGTCAACGAACCAGCCACGCCCGCAGCATCGCGACGAGCTCCTCGGGGTCGACGGGCTTGGCGAGGTAGTCCCAGGCGCCGGCCTCGATGCACTTCTCTCGATCGCCCTTCATGGCCTTGGCGGTGACCGCGATGATCGGCACGTGCCGGAATCGCGGATCGAGCCGGATCTGCCGCGTGGTCTCCATGCCGTCCATCTGCGGCATCATGATATCCATCAGCACCACGTCGACGTCCGGATAGGCCTGCAGGGCCTTGATGGCGTCTTGCCCGTTCTCCGCGGACACCACCAGCATGTGGTGCTCCTCGAGCACGCTGGTCAGCGCGAAGATGTTGCGGATGTCGTCGTCGACGACCAGCGCCTTCTTGCCGCCGAGCGCGCGGCTGCCGCCGTGCAGGTCGCTGAGAATCCGCCGCTGGGTCGCCGAGAGCTCGCCGAAGCGGCGATGGAGATAGAGCGCGGTCTGGTCCAGGAGCCGCTGCTCCGTGCGCACGTCCTTCACGGTCAGACCCGGCGCCAGGCGTCTGATCGCATCGACCTGGTCTTCCGCGTCGCCGTCGCCGTGCACGAGCACCGAGATGGCGCCGGCCCCGTTGCTCGCCTGCAGGCGCTTGGCGACGTCGATCGCGGTCGCGTCGGGCAGGCGCGGATTCAGGACGAGGCAGTCCGGTCGGCGCTTCTCGATGGCGGCCGACGCCTCGGCGCCGCTTCCGACCGCGGTCACGCTCACGTCGGGCCCGCTCAGCAGCGCGACGAGCTGCTCGCGCCGAAGCGTGCTCGGCTCGACGATCAAGAGCTCGCGCGATGAGGCGTCGACCTCGCGCTTGATGGCCGCGACCGTCTGCTCGAGCTCCTCGCCGGTGGCCAACGGCTTGGTGATGACCATCCGCGCGCCCAGTCGCAGCCCGCGCTCGGTGTCGTCGTCGGTGGTGATCACGTAGACCGGAATGTGCCGGGTCGCCATGTCGTTCTTGATCCGCTCGAGCACCCAGTAGCCGTTGATGTCCGGCAGCGAGATGTCGAGCGTGATCGCGACGGGCTGAAACTCGTTGCTGAGCCCGAGCGCGGCGGCGCCGAACGAGGTGATGACGCCCTTGAAGCCCTGGGCGTGCGCCTCGTCCAGCAAGGCGCGCGCGAACGCCGAGTCGTTCTCCACGATCAGCAGCACGCGATCGCCCGGCTGGATGGCGCGCCGGTCGTCGCTCTCCTCTTCCACGGCTGTCGCCGTGGCGGCCTCGGCGAGCACCGCGGCGACGGGCACGCGCGTCGCCGGCACCGGTGCTACGCCGCCGACCTCGGCGGTGGGCCGGCGGGGCGTCGCCGGCGGCGTGTAGGCCGTCGGCAAATAGAGCGTGAAACTGCTGCCGTGGCCCTGCGTGCTCACGAGATGGATCTCGCCGCCCAGCAGGTGCGAGAGCTCGCGGCTGATGGCAAGCCCGAGCCCCGTGCCGCCGTACGTGCGGCTCGTGCTGCCGTCGGCCTGCTGGAACGCCTCGAAGATGATCTGTTGCTTCTCCGGCGGGATACCGATGCCCGTGTCGGACACGGAGAACGCGATGGCGGGACCGCGTCCGGCCAGGACGGTGTGCTCGAGACTCGCGGCGTCGGCCAGGCCCATCGTCAGATCGACGCGGCCGTGGCGGGTGAACTTGAACGCGTTCGACAGGAGGTTCTTGATGATTTGCTGCAGCCGCTTGGTGTCCGTGTGCATCGAGCGCGGCAGGTCCGGGTGGAGCTGGATGCCGAACTCGAGGCCCTTGGCCTCGGCCAGGTGGTTGAAGGTGCGCTCCACGAAGCTGTGCAGGTCCGCGAACCACATCTCGCCGACGTCCACGACCACCGTGCCCGACTCGATCTTCGACAGGTCGAGGATGTCGTTGATCAGGTTCAGCAGGTCGTTCCCCGACGAATGAATGGTCTTGGCGAACTCGGTCTGGCGGGCACTCAGGTTGCCGTCGGGGTTCTTGGAGAGCTGATCGGAGAGGATGAGCAGGCTGTTCAAGGGCGTGCGGAGCTCGTGCGACATGTTGGCGAGGAACTCCGACTTGTACTTCGACGTCAGCGCCAGCTGCGCCGCCTTTTCCTCGAGCGCCTGACGGGCCTGCTCGACCTCCTGGTTCTTGCGCTCGACCTCGGCGTTCTGGTGGGCGAGGAGCTGCGCTTTCTCCTGCAGCTCCTGGTTGGTCTGACCGAGCTCGGAGGCCAGGGACTGCGACTGGGCGAGCAGCGCCTCGGTCCGCATGTTGGCCTCGATCGTGTTGATGACGATCCCGATCGATTCGACAAGTAGGTCGAGGAAGGCCTTGTGGGTCGGATTGAACCGGTCGAACGAGGCCAGCTCGATGACGCCCTTGACGTCGCCTTCGAACAGCACCGGCAGGATGATCAGGCTCGCGGGGGTCGCGCCGCCGAGGCCTGACGTGATGCGGACGTAGTTGGACGGCACGTTGTCGAGCAGAATGCCGCGCTTCTCACGCGCGCACTGGCCGACCAGCCCTTCGCCGATCCGGAACGTCACCGGCGCCTCGGCCTCGAGGGCGTAGCCGGCGAGCAGCTTGAGCCGCTGCTGCTCGTCCGAGGCGTCGAAGATGTAGAACGCGCCGCGGTGAGCGGAGACGACGGGGGCGAGCTCGGACAGGATGAGGCGGCCGACCTCGAGCAGGTCCTTCTGGCCCTGCAGCATCCGGCTGAACTTGGCCAGGTTGGTCTTGAGCCAGTCCTGCTCGCTGTTTTTGAGCGTCGTCTCGCGGAGGTTCCTGATCATCTCGTTGGTGGTGTCCTTGAGGACGGCCACCTCGCCGCGCGCCTCGACGGCGATCTCTCGAGTCAGGTCACCCTTGGTCACGGCGGTCGCCACCTCGGCGATCGCGCGCACCTGCGTGGTGAGATTGGCGGCAAGCTGGTTGACGTTGTCGGTGAGGTCCTTCCACGTGCCCGCGGCGCCAGGCACGCGCGCCTGGCCGCCGAGCTTGCCCTCGACACCGACCTCGCGCGCGACCGACGTGACCTGATCGGCGAAGGTCGCGAGCGTGTCGATCATCGAGTTGATCGTGTCGGCCAGCTCGGCGATCTCGCCCTTCGCTTCGAGTGTGAGCTTGCGGCGCAGGTCGCCGTTGGCGACGGCGGTCACGACGCGCGCGATACCGCGCACCTGGCCGGTGAGGTTGCTGGCCATCGAGTTGACGTTGTCGGTGAGGTCTTTCCAGGTGCCGGCGACGTCCTTGACGTCGGCCTGGCCGCCGAGCTTGCCCTCGGTGCCGACCTCGCGCGCGACGCGCGTCACCTCGGCCGCGAACGAGCGGAGCTGGTCGACCATCCGGTTGACGGTGTCCTTGAGGTCGAGGATCTCGCCGCGGACGTCGACGCTGATCTTGCGGGACAGATCGCCGGCGGCGACGGCCTTGGTGACGTCGGCGATGTTGCGGACCTGCGTCGTCAGGTTACTGGCCATCGAGTTGACGTTGTCGGTGAGGTCTTTCCAGGTGCCGGCGACTTCCTTGACGTCGGCCTGGCCGCCGAGCTTGCCCTCGGTGCCGACCTCGCGGGCCACGCCGGTGACCTGCTCGGCGAAGACGGACAGCGTGTCCGTCATCGAGTTGATCGTCTCGGCGAGGGCGGCGACCTCGCCGCGCGCGTCGACGGTGATCTTCTGACTCAAGTCCCCCTTGGCAATAGCCGTGGCCACCTTAGACACATCGCGTAGCTGCGTCGTGAGGTTGCCGGCGAGCAGGTTGACGTTATCGGTGAGATCTTTCCAGGTACCGGCCACG